>DAOVCL010000023.1 GCA_030670005.1 Candidatus Zixiibacteriota bacterium
GCCAATCAGCTTAACCTTGTTAAAGTCATCTTTGCACATAGGGAAGATGTAAACCGAATCATTCTCTTCATCTACCAGACTTTCTATCTTAAGGCTCAGTTCATCAATCCTGTTGAGGTTGAGGTCACCGAGGAAGACCGACTTCTGCACCCGATAGATGCCAGTCCCCAGACAGACCTTGGCTACTTTATTGCGAACTTTATCATTCTGAATGTCGTAGATTACCCAAGTAAGCATAGGTAAGGAGATTAAGAAATTAGAAAATGGAAAATAGAAAATAAGAAACGGATGAATAAATCAGACAATCATGGTTTTCTTGTAATCCTGTTGTAGCTCTTTGGTTCGGGAGATGTAAGCGTTAAGCACTTTTAAAAGATGAAAAACATCATTACGATAACTGAGATATTCCTCTTCAGAGATATAATGCTCGTCAAGGCAAACATTTAGATCGTCTAACAATTCATAAAGAGAACCTCGTGATTGTCGGCAGAACTGGATATTCTCCTGATAATGGTATCTCCCGTATCCCTCTGCGATGTTGTTTGTTAGAGAAACCGCCGCTCTTCTCATCCGTGAATTAAGATTGTATTGCTCATCCTTAGGCAGTTTTCTCATTAGCTCATATATCCGCTTTCTGAATGCACGAGCAAGTTTATAAGCTTCCAGATCCTCGAAAGACTTAATTTCCCTCAATCCTTCCCTCTTATCTTTATTTTCTCATTTTCCATTTTCTCAATTTCCTTCAGTTTTTATCAATTCGTTTGCTATTCTGTGGCACTCGAATTGAATTGTGTCCCTCTGCTGGATGTTCCTTCCCCGGTAACGGACCTTGGTCTCCATTCTCTGGTTGAAGGCTGAGATGAGAAGCTTCTTTCCTTCTTGGTTTAAGGTGACCCCGTTCTTGATCTGGTCAAAATGTTCCCTTTTCACCTCTCTCTTGCTGAAAAGGTAGAAGGCCGTTTTCTCCCCAAAGATACGGAAGGGTTCAATCAGGTCAAAGACAAGGGATTTCTTGTTGTAGTTGTCAGTATGGAGGAAACCGATATAGGGATCAAGACAAGACCGGCAAGAATGCAGGTTTTCTCCACCATTGAGTAGAGGATTCCATAGCTATAGTTGAGCACCGCATTGAAGCCATCTTTGGCTGGTCGTTTGCTTCGCCCCTCGAACTTCCAGGCCTTGGGAATAAGATACGCCAACGCAGCAAAGTAGCTGCGGCCAGCGCCTCCTTCGATCCCCATCAGGTTTCCCCTCTTCTCCTTCAAGGTGCCGGAAACCTCCTTGATCTTTTCCTTCGCCAGCCTGAGGCTCTTTAAGTATGTTTCTATCTTCTCCGTCTTGGTTTCCCGATGGCGCTTGAGGTCTTCCAGAAACTGAATCTGGTTTTCTATCTTCTTCTCAATCCACCCAGTTACTAACCTCAACCCCTCCTCAGTCTCGGAGATCTCCAGTTGCCGTCTCCTGATTCTGGTAGTAGAGCCAAGCTTGGACTGCCAAACCCTTCCATAAGGATTGCCAAAACGGTCTAAGAAAACCACATCAATGTTGTGGTTCATAGCCAGTTCGATGGCATCCGAGGAGAAGGCAGCTCCAGTGGTTACCAGGATGGACTGAACCTTGTGAACGGAGATCTGTTTCTTCTCATCGTCTACCTTTACCTGGAAGCAATCGCCTGACTTAGATAGATAGGCACCGGGTGTATTCAGGACAAGTTGCATTTTATCCCAGGTTATGCGTTAAGAAACCACAAGATTTCACAAGATTATCACCAGATATTCAAAATAAAGAGCTTTTAAAAATTGAGTTTAACCCCCTTTTTCACCTAAAAGGTGAAAGCCTATATTCTTGAAGATTCTTATATAATCTGTGAAAATCTGTGGTTCCTGCATATTTTGGGTTTATTCCTTAAGCACTTTCATCAGTCTATTCCAGATGGCCATATCTTCAGCCTCATCCGATATTTTCTGTGCCCAAGACTCCAAATACTTCCTATCTAACCTTCCCTTATGTCTTAAGGCTATCCCTTCAGCATCAATCAAATCCCTAAGGCGATTGGGAATTATCTTGAGTAGCAAAAGGTCTTCCTTAGAGGGGAGAAATACATCCTTATCAAAGATTTTTACCGAGACCTTTCTCTTCAAGGCCCTCCTTTCGAGTTCAGTGGAGGCAATCAAAAGGTCAAGATGAAGATCCTCAAGAAAGAGTCTGAATACCCCTCTTTCCTTGGCCTCGGATAAGACCATCTTTCTATCAAAACTAAATCCCATCTCTTCTGCTCTGGCGAGGAATGACCCCAGTTCGGGTTTCTTAATGAAGATTATGATATCAACATCCTGGGTGAATCTTGGTTCCCCAAAGACACCAACGGCGATTCCACCGATAATTAAATACTCAACCTTGGCTTCCTCTACCAATTCAATGCAGGCTCTGAAATAATCCCTAAACTCCATTCTTTGTAAACTCCTTCTTTATTCTCCTAAATTCCCTATCCAATCCTGAATTGAGAAGAAACTCCATTATTTTTATGCCCTCTTCTATCTTCAACCTCTGCAAATGCTTTACCCTTTCCGCCTCCAACCTCTCAAACCTGGTTTTATCCCACAAGCTAAAATCTTTTTTCATCTTAACACCCAAACCCTTCAGCTATATTGGACATAACGGAAACCGCTACCCCTCTTATCTGATCTACAAGGCCGAAATCTTTAGAAAAGGCATCCTTACGGGTAAGGGAGTAAACTCTATTGGTAACTTCTCTGGCCAGTTTCCAGACTTCCAAATCTTCAAAGTATCTAACAGTTATTTTTGAACTGTTTAAACGGTTTAAGCCGTTTAAGCGGTTTGAACCAATTTTTTAACTTCTTCTTGAAAGAAGGATTTTATCTCCCCCCAACTCACCTCAGAGAGCAGTTCTCTTTCCATTTTCCAATTTCTTCATTCAAAACGGAAAGGAAAGAAGCAACCTGAAAAAAGTTTGTTAAAAAAACAAGATCTTGCAAAGTTGTAGTACAGAATTGTCCCCTGAGTGGAAAATAGAAATACGAATACGGAAATCCTGTAAATCCTGTTATCCTGTCAAAAAAGCCCCGGGTTTGACCCCCTTTCGGCTTTGTTTTTGGCTTTCTATTCTCACCACCGTCCCAAACCCCCTGGAGACAGACTTACCAAGGCCAAGATAGTTGGGAATTTTGAAATTAACGGAAAATATACCCCGGAAACCAAGCATTGGTATGTTTTTAAGCGAAGTCTTAACATCCCTAAAATGGTGAGTATTTACCTTAATCGTTTCAGGCACAGTATAGTCAAGCCCTTTTGACATTGAGATAATATTGCCAACAAGAATATCAGACAAAAACGCCTTCTTTTTTGTCCAATTCTCAAGCCTCTGATATTTCTCATAATTCCTTTCATTAAGGGCTAGCCCGGGAGTGAGGAAGTGATATCGTTGAAAGATATCAGTAATTCCTATTGAAATATTATAGAATTTCATTTCTTTGGTAAGAATGCTATATTTACCCTCTCGTAGCGAGAATTTCATTGTTACTAGATCGAGATTGGTGAGGCGTTCTACCCCTTTGTTGAATCCAATAAGCAAGCATTCTTCCTTGATTATCTTGTATTGAATCAGTGGATAGCCATAATATACTTTTCCGTCTTCACGATGTTGATGGAGTAATCGTTCTTCAGGATAAAGGTTAGCCACTGCTCCTCGCAAATCCGTTGCTTTAACCTTTTGGTCTAGTGGGCGATCAAATTTGAGTTTTAGAATACAGTGCTTTATCTTATTATTCATAGCATATGCCACGAAGACACCAAACCCCAAAGTATTGCAAGAATAGGGGTTGAAACAAAAAGTTAGAGGCTAATACAGAGTAACTCAAGTTACAAATTGAAGTGCTCTAATTTCTCATATTCTTAGTGCCTTCGTGGCGAAGATTTATGAATGGTCCGGGTTATATTCCCCCTTTAACTCTGTCAATCTTTCGTAACAGGATTGCCCAGCAAACTTATACAGTAACCTTCTTTGAAATTTCATATTTTATTGGCAAAAGCCTTTCTAAATTCACATTCTTTGAGGCATCAAGAATCTCAATACCTATGACCCTTTCATCTTCCCCTATATCCAGCACAATATCCTCAGAGACTCGTCTGTTTATAACTTCCTGTTTTCTGTCATCTAAGCGGATATAGAGAAGATCTGTCCTGTCATTATAAAGAATGTTCATTGGGTTACGATTTTAATGGTTTTGTGGTTCTTCGTAATTATAGGTTACCAATCGGGATTTGTAAAGAGGAAAATTGTTAGAGAAACTCTGATAACAAAAAAGCCTCCTTGGCGCACCTGAAAGAGGTGGGAAAGGAGACCGGGTAGACAGAATCTATATCAAAATATGCATAAGCCGCAATCGTAGCTCGTTACTCGTAGATCGAGGCAGTCGAAAGACGAGAGAGAAAAGACAAATGACGAAAAAAGACAATTCAAAAGCTGACTGCTGAATAGTCACCACGGAAATTCACGGAATCACATAGAAGAAAACAATGGAGCTAAGGCTCAGACTTTAATGCCTACAGTGAATAGTCCCTTTCATTCTTAATTCTACATTCGAAGTTTCGTTAGAACCTGACTTTTACCGCCAGGTGGATGTTCTTCCGTCCGATGGAAGGGTGAAACTCCATCTTTACTTTTGAGAAGTTAAACCTCTTTCCCTTGTTGTAGTTTCTCACCTGCTTCACTGCATCAATGGAGCTTACCACCCTGTTGAGGAGGGCCAGGCCGAGCATATAGATTGCCCTCTGGTAGGCGGTTTCGCTTCTGTCCCTGATGGATTTGTATCTCTTTTTGGCCTGGGGATTTTCCCATTCCCAATAGTAGTCCTCTCCATAGGGCTTGGCATCCTCTCTGTCCCCCCAGAGCTTGTAACGGTTGTATTCCTCCCGGGAGTCGTAGAAGGCTAAACTGCGGAAGAATTCGTCATCCTTCCCCTCCGGGTCTATCCCTGCGTGCTCGGCGGCATAAAGCTTGTAATCATCCTGCAGCCATCCCCCATATCCCCTGAGACCAAAGAACCCAGCCCAAACCGCTGCCTCCACCCCTAAGAAGATAGTCGATCTCCCTTTGGATTGGGCATAGGCCTGGCCTGAGCCAGGGAGAAGGAAGGAGAGGAGGAAACCGAGGTTGGTGGACTTGTATCCCGTCTCTTCTCCACCCCATTGGGCCAGCTTAGGAGTAGAGGTAAACCCCTTCTTCTGCCAGACTATCTCTTCTGGGGCCAAGAGTCTCTGGGCCCAGGCTCTTTGGAAAAGAGGGAAGAGGAGGAGAGAGATAATTATGGCTATAGTTGCCCTTCTTACCATTTTTTAGAACCTCTTAGTCAAGATCAGTTGGGGAGTGGGCTCCCCGTAATAGTCTATCACTTCAGCCCGCAAACTGTACCCGGAGAATCTGTCCGCCCTCTTGTTGTGGGACTTGGCCAAGAGGGCGGCATCAAAGGCGCTTAAGACCCTGTTCACCAGGGCGGCCCCTATCCCCCACTTGGCCCTCTTCAGGAATTTGTTGCTTAAGTCCCGTTTATCCTCGTAAGTTTCGGCGTTGTCGGAATACCAGCAATAGAGGGAGTCGCTTGTGCGTTTGCTGTCTTGCCAGCCCGGACCAAACTGAAAGTCATAGTATTTCCCGATCATTTCGTAATATTGCTGCCTGTCGTTGTTCCAGGCATCGACCACATCGTGAATAAAACCATCTGGCAGATAGGTTTGAATCGAGTCCCACTCTTCAGGGGTTGTATTCAGGTCATAATGCCAGTTTGTGCCATCCAAGAACTCAGTGTTTATAAATTCAAGATAATCGACCAACTTCCAAATATCTTCGTTATCGGCAAAATCTCTAAATGCCTTCTCCTTCACCTTTCCCTTGTGATGGTAGGTAAGATAACCGGTCCAGGATAAGACCTCAATTCCCCCAAACAGGATCATCCTGGCTTTGGAGCCCATATAATACTCACCTGCTCCAGGCAGGATGGCGGAGAGGAGGAATGCCTTCTGGATAGATTTCCTCTCCTGGAGTGGTTGGTCAGTTAGGGTAGTCTCCACCCTCTGTTTAAGGGATGGATTATTTTGAGCCAGAAATCCTGCCTGGAGCTTGCTCAGACTGGGAGTATCTGGGCTAAGCCCTTGGGCTTGCCCTGAAGGTATCTGGCTGGAAAAAAGAACAAAAAGTGATGCAAGGTAAATCGCTGGTTTCATTTTTTCCTCCTTATTTAATTAAACTTCGTTATTTTTTGGAACCACTGATGTTCACTGAGAAAATCCGAAAAACGAATATCGAAATACGAAACAAATTCAAAATTCAAATGTTTAAAACGATTATTCACTTTTACGCAGTATAGAGCCAAAAATGTTCGTGAGTTCTCTCGCTTCTTGTTCTAAATCCTTTCGCTCATTCCCCAGTTCCAGATCGTCTTGTATGTCTATTAGCCTCAACCAATATCGACTTTCTTTATCCTCTTTACGACAGATCTTGATTCTCATGATGAAATCCTTCTTGCTTAGTGCTTCGTTGGCCTCAATATAGTTTGCACCCACAGAACCGGAGGACCTAATCAATTGTCTTCCGTCTTCAATATTTACTGATATCTTACGCAACTTCTTTACCAAAGCTCTAACTCTTTTTGCGAACGCAAGCGTGCGATCTTCTAAATCATATTGTTTCGGATTTCGGATTTGGGGCTTCGAATTTCAAAGCAGCAGAGTTTATTTGCGGTTTTGTTGCGCTGTGTTCCGCCGTGGTTCTTAAATAAACCCAAAGAGCAGATGGAAGTATAACCTCCACCTCTCCTTTGGCTCTGGGTTATCCATCCCATAAGCGGCCTGAAAATTTACCCTGGTTGGGTAGGAATAGAAGGAGAATCCCTCCAATCTCAGCTCCGCCCCCACATCTTTCCCAGAGGAGAGCACCGATTTATCGCCCTTGTGCCAGGTCTTTCCATATTCAGCAAATAACCCCCCATAGAGCCTGCTGAGGAAGACCTGTCCGATCTGGCGGTTGATCCTCTTGAAGATGGGGAACCTATAGGTGAGGCTACCCAAGAGCATATCCCTTCCCTCAATGTAATAGTAGGTATAGCCCTTAAGCCCTTCCTGGCTTCCCAGTTGGAAGTAGAAAAAGTCATCAACTTTTCTGTCTATTACCCCCCCCTTTAGCCTTAAGGCCAGGGAGTGTCGTCCCCAGGGGAGAGCCCTGTATTCGGTCCAGTCTAACAGCAACTGGTTGTAGTAGTTTTGATTATAGGCCGGAACCAAAATGCCCTCTACATTCTTCCATGCCCCGGAAGAAAGCTTGTTGAACATCCGATCATAGCGCAGGTATATCTCCCTTCCTCCTCGGGGATTTATCTGACCATCCACCGCAGGGGCAATATTCTTGTAGTAGTAGGAGACCAAGAGATCCTTCCCCCGATAGTAGGTCCAACTATCTTTTCCATAGAATTGTCCCGTGCTATCATCATAAATTTTGACGCCAATCCCATACTTGCTATAGATGAGACTCAGGGTTAACCGTTTCTGGTAGAAGGGGGAGAATGGGTTACAGAATTCAAACCTCGCTCCCACATTTGCCTCTAAGAGATCATATCTCAGGTCAAGGTCAAAGAGGGTCTCTTTGAAGAAACCATCCGTTCTGAGCAGCCCCCAGGCCTTATCCCGGGTATGCCTTCTTAGGGAGTAGACCTCGGCGAATAGGGTGGGGAAGAGCTGCCTGTTCTCGTAAATGCCATAGAGGTCGTAGTCGAAGTCCCGGCTCACCAATCCCCCAAAGAAGAGGGACTGCTTGTCCAAGATTTCGTTAGAGGCAAGATAGAGGCCCAGCTTGAGCTTTCCCTCGTCCATTGCCAGCCTGGGATAGATGAACATCTGGGAAAAGGTCAGCCTATATGGTCTGGAAGGTGGAGAGTCATTCAGGGAGAGTGGGTTACAATTTTTCTCCCCAATCTGGGCAATTTCCCCCTCCGACTCTATCTCTTCCCCGGCTTCCCAGGGAAGGAGATAAATTGAATAGCCCTCTGAGCAATAAGAGGAGTAAGCTATGGTTTCCCCATCCGGGGAGATAGACGGCTGAAAACCACCTCCTAAGAGGTTGGTCAATTTGGTCATCTTTCCATCCTCTAAGGAGAGATAATAAAGGTTGAAGATGCCCGTGCGGTCAGATGAGAAGATGATCCCCTTTCCATCAGGAGTCCAGCAGGGATCCCGGTCATCAGAGGGTGAATGAACCAGGTATCTGAATGCGGTTCCATCTACAGAGATGACCCCAATATTTCTCTGTTCTCCCTGGCTGCTCTGGCCCCGGAAGAGGCCAAAGAGGATCTTGTCGCCCTGAGGGGAGAACTTGGGGCCGTAGTATTGAGTGAAATCTTTGTTATGGGTGAGATATCTTATCCCGCTGCCATCGGAGTTGGCTATTGTCAGGTTGTTGGTCCCATCCTCGTTGACCACAAAGACAAGGCTTTTCCCATCTGGGGACCAGGAGGGGTCCCTGGCCCTCAGGCTGTGAGTGATCTGTTTCTCCTTTTCCCTCTTCAGGTCATAGGTATAGAGATCCCAGAGGCGAGAGCCATATCTGTCGGATTTCTCCCTTTTGGAGTAGACGAAAGTGTTTCCATCTGGAGACCAGGAGAAGGGAGAGCTTATCCCGCCTGCTATTGGCTCAGGTTTCCCCTTGGGGATGTCCATAGTATAGAGGCTTAACTGATAGTAGTCCTTACCCTTATTGGAGAGGTAAGCAAGCTTTTTGCCGTCAGGGGACCAGGTGGAATAGAGATTCAAAAATCCTCCCTGGGTGAGCTTCTCTCCTTTGATGAGTTTTTCTCCAATCTCCTTTGTCTCCTCGAGATATTTCTCCTTTAAGTCATCTTTCCAATCCTGGTAAAGCTTTGGGCCTGAAAGATTTAATGTCTTCTTCAGTGCAGAGTCGAAGCCTATCCTCCAGGGCTTTCTCATTGACCTCATCAGCCTTTCCAGGGTCTCGCTTCCATATCGTTCGGCAATGTATCTCACCAGGGAGAAACCTTGATTGTAGGTCATCTCCCCCTTCAGGGTATTCTGCCCAAAAACCCCCATTTCAGAGAAGGTTAAGAGATTATTTTCTAAACTGGCCATTCTCAAGATCATATCCCGGTGGGTATCCCAGCTCTCATACTCCAGGCCTGGGGCCTGAAACTGGGCTATGCCTTCGGCAAACCACATAGGGATAACGCTCCCGGGAAAAGGATAGGAGATGAGAACATTTGGATAACCAGAGAGGACATCTGGCCTCTTCTCCTCTTCATGGCCGATGATTTGAAAATAGAGGGCGGGAACCCGACGGGTGAACTTGAAAGATGTGCCCAGAGAGATGATGTGGGTAAATTCATGAGTGATTACATTGTTCAGCCAGGTATGGGTCCCCCGCAGCTCAAAGTCTAAGTTGGTGGCCCAGATCTCGATCTTGTTGTCGTAATAGTAGGCAGCGCCATTGGAGAAGTCCTCGTAATCCTTGACCAGGATCTGGATCTTCCCTTTTGGCCAATAGTTGTAGAGGGAGGTAATCGGGTCGTAGACCTCTTCCGCTATCTGGGCGGCCATCCCCGCTGTTCTCTCCTCGCCCCGGTGGAAGCGGACGGAGAAGTGAGGGGTCTCAATTGTCCTCCATTTAAGCTCCGGATGGTTGTAAGCCCAGCTTACAGTAAAGAGAAGGAACGCAAAGGTGATGGTAAAAAATGTAGTCTTTTTCATCTTAGGATTTGGATTTGCCTTATAAAGGCATTAAGGCTCCTATTTTAACACCTCTCTTAGTGGCAGAACGGGATTCTGCCACCTCAATTCTGGTAGGGATAGACCTTTAGGGGGATAACCTCCCGCAGGTTGCTAACCTGCGGGAGGTTGTTCTCCATCTAACCCGGGCAGAAAACGGGGCTTTGCTACCGCAGTTTCCATCTTCACTCATCATCTTACCAAAGCTATTTTCACAAAGGCTACCTTCTTCTGGTTCCCCTTGCTGGCTTTGGCTTCTATCCTGCAGAGATAAACCCCACTGGCCACATCCTTGCCGTGACTGTTCTTCCCATACCAGAGGGCCTCATTTTCCGTCTTAGGTAGACCAGGCCCGGAAAATTGATCAATCAAATTTCCTGCTAGGTCGAAGATCTTTATGTTGATTTTAGCCTCCTCACCCAAATAATACCTGATGTGGGTAACCTGGGAGAAGGGGTTAGGCCAGTTATAGGCCAAATCAGGGGAGAAGAATATCTTTGGAGGTAGGATATCTGGATAAACGCCCTGGTAAAAGCCAGTGTGGGCTACATCGTAGCCTTGCATCGGCCAGGGGATTTTGTCCAGGTCATACTCTGTCGGTAGCCGCCAGATATACAACCAGCCGTCCTCCGAGCCCACCATTACCTCCAGGCTATCGTCGCTGTCCACATCGAGAAATGCGGGAGAGGAGCTCACTGGCCCGCCGCAGGAGAGGGGCCATCCCTTGACTTCGCTTCCGTCCGAATGGAAGGCCAGAAGCTCACCTTTAGGGGGGCCAACTACTATCTCTATCCCTCCATCTCCATCAACATCGGCCAGAACAGGGGAGGAGTTCAAGGGACCTACAGGATGGGACCTGCTGATAAGGATGGGGAAGTTAGTCACCAGGGTGCCATTGTAGTTGAAGGCATAAACCTTGTTGGCTCCGGAGAGGACAATCTCTAAGTAGCCATCGCCGTCTATATCCCCCAGGGCAGGGGAGGAAAGGTGGGGGTCCCCGGTGGGGTAAAACCAGTAGGCTGCTGAGTCCTCCAAGGCCTTTCCGGCAAAGACCCCACCATCAGATGTTGTCCCCACAATATCTATTATCCCATCCCTATTGATGTCACCGGCGGCGAGGTAGATAATATCTTCTGCCACATCGGTGTGAATCTTTCCCTTTTCGTTCTCATTGAAGTCGTAGATATAGACATAACTATTGGAATTAGGCACATTAGTCTTCATCCCAACGATGATTTCTTTTCTCCCATCGGTATCTACATCGGCAAATATAGGTTGGTGGGAGTAATCTGCTCCAACAATTCCTGAGGTATCAGAGAGAATTTGTCCATTTGGAGTCAAGACAATTGGATATGAGGTCATAGCGATTATCTCATTTCTTCCCTGGGGGGAATCCACATCGGCGATGGAGATTGACCATATCTTCTCCCCCAGGGAGACGGAGAAGAGGGTATCGGCCCTGCCGTCCCCATCCCAATCGTAAGGGCTCCAGGCGTAAACCCTCCCCCCGCCTGTGCCTGCTATAACCTCTAGATAGGGGTCTCTATTTATATTGGCCAGAGCCGGGGGATAGAAGATGGAGTCATCAACCTCGGCGAATATAGCCACCTGCACCCAGGTGGTCTCGTTGTTTGCCCCCACTATACAGGCAGAATCGGAGTTGGAGATGACCTTTGTCCCATCCCACTTCCAGGCGAATATCTTCCCATCAGCGGTATAGGTGACCACCTCCTGATGGCCATCATAGTTCAGATCCCCAAAGAGGGGGGAGCCATCCCCTATGGAGGTGACTACATAATTTGGCCATCCTGGTTGGCTGTAATCTACCTGAACATTGAAGCTCATCACCGAATCCCGGGGACTGAAGTCAGTAATATAGGTGTGGCTGCAGGCTCCAGAGTTGCTATTGGTATTGGGTCTGGTAGAGGGGGTAAAGGCATTCCGATAGTTTTTGGACTTATTCCCCTGGTAAAAGGCATCCTCTGGCATCCCCCAGGTGATGTAGTATCCCTCAATGATGTGGCCGATGTCCTGAAAGCCATCTGCCTCCTCTAAGTCAACCCCTCGATGGAGGGGATCTGAGTTCACCAAGTTGTCGGCAAGTTTGGCCTCGATGACATTCTCGTCAATGTGCCAAATGAGGATCCCTGAGCCAGGAATCCCCCAGTCATATTCGTCCACCGAGATCAAGACCCCATTTTCCCACACACAGACTGTATCATCGTCGTATATATCCCGTTGGCGGTTTTCAATGAGGAAGTATTCCCGGGAGTTTATGGGCACCTTCACCGCCTTGGCAATGCCGCTTTTCAGGGCAGAGGCAGCCACCTTTATGCTATCCTGGAAAGGCTCTACCCATCCTAAGAAAACTCTTGACCAGCCACAGGGCTGAGCCGGGATGAGGCCATCCACATTCCAGCACCCCTGATCCATCAATCCCCACTGACCTATCCCTGAGCTTCCATCTAAGGTATTGTAAAGGTTGGGAAGGCCTAACTGATGGCCAAAGAGCTTGGCAAAGATTCCGGTCAGGCCAATCTCGTATCCCTGTTGGTTCTCCGTCTCCGGAAGCCACAGGCCCTCCTGGACATAGGTGGCCTCATCAGGAGACAGATCAACGGCTATCCCTTGATAGTTTGGATCGTCTTCTCCCAAATATTTTCTCAGATCGCTCAGGTTGAAGAAGGCAGAGGGGATGTCCTTAGGGGTTGGGTCGTAGTAGAAGCTTACATCCCCACCAACTCCGGCATGGAAGATGACGAAAGCATCGTAATCGGCGAAGTGAATCGTAGTATCTGAAGTATCGGCCACGCTAATGGCATCCCGGAAGAACTCGGCCAACCTTTTGTCTGTAGCCTCCTCAGAGGTGAGGGGATTGTAGTAAGCCATTGGGTGGGGGAGAAGATAGCTTGAATCCTCACCCTGAGGGAAAACCTCATAGGTAAGTATAAGGTTTCCCTCGGAGACCGTTTGGTAATAGTTGGCCAGAGCCCTAAGCTGTCGCTCAAAATATGAGCGATTGTGGGGCGCGGGGTTTATCCTCTCCTCCTTCGAGTTGTCGCTCAGGTCAAACCAACCATCTCCCGTGGTGTTGGGGTCATCCAGGTCCTCCCGTTGAAACCTTACCCTCAAAGCCAAAATGTGCATAGTCTTTTTGCGGGAATTCTCCTTTCCTCTTGCAGATACCCCCCCAGGCCGGAGCTTAAATTGGAGAGCCAGCGAAGGTTGAGCAATTGAGAGGAGAAATATGATGGAAAGTGCGAGTCTTTTGAACAATGTTTTTCCCCTTTAAAATTTTACGGTGAGGGAAAATCTCATCTGATCGGAGAGGGGATGTCCCTCCTCGGCGGCCACATATCCGAAGTCAAACCGGTAGTTGCTGTATTGGAGCCCAGCTCCAAATGTGGGGGCCTTTATATCCCCCTCCTGGTCGTAGAGGTAACCAGCCCTGAGGCCAACATAGGTTCCATACCAATACTCCATCCCGGCATTGCCAATCACCTCTCTTAGCTCCTGACTCCGGTTATCATCCATTCCGATAAGCTCTTTGTTCAGATCAAGGGTAAAGAGAAGGTGATTGTAATCATCGTCTATAGCCTTGAAGCTTGTTCCCACCTTGAGGTTGAAGGGGATGGGATCTGCCTGGGAGGCGTCGATATAGGTCATCTTGGGGCCCAGGTTCTGCAGAGCGGCCCCCAATTTGAGGAACTTATAGGGCTGATAGAGAACGCCAGCATCAACAGCAAAGGTTGTCCCAATCCCCTTCCCCCTCTCCCTGGCCGCTCCCACATCGGAGAGCCGACTGTGGATTACCTTCAGGTTCAGGCCAACCCCCAGGTTTTCCTGCACTTTAGTCCCATAGGAGAAGGCTAAGGCTACCTCAAATGGGTTTATTTCTCCGGTGGTTCTTCCCGTCGCATCTGTTGTGGGAATGGTGCCATAGGAGAGGAAGGTTATGTTTCCTCCCACCGTTCCCCACCCGGGGGTATGCTGGAGATAGGAGGCGAAGTCATAATACATATCGTTTAGGCCCAAACCGGGAAGCCAATTGGCATGCATACCGATAACCTCCCTCTTGGTATGGGCCCTGACCAATACCTCATTTCCAGTAGCAAACCAGATCTCCTTGTCCCTCTGGATGATGATGCCAGAGGGCTTCTTCTCCAGGTCTTGATAGTAGTAGTCGCCCCACTTGTATCCATCATACCAGATCGTTCCCTCCTTTGTTCCCACATAGATCTTATCCCCCTGAGTGGCGATGGAGGTAACCTTGGCGGCAGCGGGGTTTACTGGCACATAGATGTTTTCCCCGGTGGGAAGCTCAGGATTTCCAAACCCGTTATGCTCCACTATCCTCTCTTCCAGCCTCTGGATGGCGGAGTCATCCTTGTGGCGGGAGTATTCTGCAGCGATCTCCTGTAAGGTCTCTCCCTCCTTAACCAGATGCGGTTGGTGGCCAAAGAGCATCCACTGTCCATTTCCGTAGACCAAGACCCCATATTGGGTGCCTGCCCAGAGGTTGCCATCACCATCCAGGGCTAAGGCGGTGTATTCAACCCCCTGGTTGTTGTTGAACATTTCCTGGTTGGGTATTTGGCTCCATTTCTTGCCGTCGTAATGGGCGATCTTCCCCTCCATTCCTACCCATACCTCCCTTCTCTTGCCAAAGCCGAGGCTTTTGATGGGGCTTTCGAGGAGTTCTTCTGATTTCTCAATCGTCCACTTCCCACCTTTCTGTCGGATTAACCCCTTTGCGGTTCCCACCCAAAGCGTTCCATAGTCATCAACCCCAAGGCAGGTGATGGTGTCTGAGGCCAGCCCATCCTCCGTAGTATAACCCTTCCAGTTGAGGCCATTGTAGAGATAGAGACCTTGATCTGTCCCCACCCAGAGGTTGTCGCCATCGGTTTCCAATGCGGTGATCTCCCCATTGAGTTGAAGGTTATAAGGAAGTCGTAGGGGAATCCCACTGGAGGTGTCAGCCCCCGATAGCTCATAGGCCACCCATTCTTTGCCGTTATATCTTTTTACTTGATCGGTGAGGGGATCCAGGGCGAAGTGGTTAAATCGGGCGATCTTCTTGGCCAATTTCTCCAGTGAATCACTATCAGTGATCCCCGTGTAACGGGAGGCGATCTCCTCTAAGGTCTTCTTCCCCTTGGGGTAATAGATGTCATAGTTTAGCCATCTATCCCCATCATATCTGTAGAGGTCACTTCCAGTTGTCACCCAGATATCGTATCTTTTGTAATTGAACTCTGGGAGTCCATTGTCCTCGAGGGCCATAGCGATTATCCTCTCTTCCGGTTCAAGCTTGATTTTGTGCTTTATCCATTCTATGCTCAAGGGATAGAAGCCCAACCCTCCGGGGTTCCAGTAAGTGGCCGTGGCATCGTCTGCCACCGCAGCAAAGGACTCCCCCATTCCTGCAGCCCTGGCCCCCGGGGCTATCCTCAGAAAGAGGCAGGTGGCCGCACTGACATCGGCCCGGGAGGCCGAGTGGAGGCCCAGTATAAGGGCCAAA
>DAOVCL010000152.1 GCA_030670005.1 Candidatus Zixiibacteriota bacterium
TTATCGGAGTCCGATAAGAGAGGCTCCTAAAATTGGCTTGACGCTCCTGAGAAATATGGTTATTTCTGATAAGGGCGTGCTCAAAAAGTAATCCGCACGGTTGAATTATATCACTGGAGATCAAATATTGAAATCCAAAGAAAAATTTCGTCAAGGATTATAATCTCTTCGGTAGTTTCGGTGTCATTCGGTGTTTTAACGCATTATTTAAGTTTACCTTCTCCTTTGCGTCTTAGTGGTTGAACTGTTACCAAGGCTTCCTGGGCAAAAGCTCTCTCCGTGAGACTCCGTGGTGGACTGTTACCTCTCGGCCTAATTCAATCTCAAAATGTAAATTGAATGCCTGACCCTAATTTCTAAATATGCCGATTGGGTAGCAAAAAGCAAGACTTGACCCCTCGGCTTTTTGCCCCTCGGCTTTTTGTGCCTTTTAGGTGAAAAACAGGTTTTGAATGTCTTGTGATAATCTTGTGAAATCTCGTGGTTTCTTAACGCATGATCCGGGTTTATAAATCTTGAGGATCTGCGTTAATCTGCGTCCCATAGAGCCCGCCCGATTACGGCTGAATTCAGATCTGGCTTGACCAGAATCCTGCTGGTCTCAAAGCTGGGACTCAATCTCGGTTACCACCTCCCCAATCATCCCTAAGGCGAGATCGGCCTCCTTCTGACCCACAACCAGGGGAGGACTTAGCCTAATAGAGTTAAAGCCACAGCCGAAGAGGATCAGCCCTTTCTTGAATGCGCTTCCCACGAAGACCTGCACGATCCCCTTCCCATCTGAGGTAACCTGGTTGGGAAATCTCTCCTTGCTCTCCTTATCCCTCACCAGCTCAAAGGCCAACATCAGACCTTTCCCCCTCACATCCCCTATAATTCGGTGGTGACCCATAATCTCTACGAGCTTACCCTTCAAATACCCTCCCACCTGGGCCGCATTCTCCACCAAACCGCCATCCAGGAGCTCTATCGTTTGGTTTGCCGCTGCACAGCTCACCGGATTTCCCCCAAAGGTGCTCCCATGTGCTCCCCTCTTCCAGGCCCTGGGATCAACCTCCGAGTCCATCAGCTCAGCCTTAGCCACTACTGCCCCTAAGGGCAGACCAGAGGCCAGGGCCTTGGCAATACAGACCACATCAGGCTCTACCCCCCAATGTTCGATGGCAAACATCTTCCCCGTCCTCCCCATCCCGCATTGAATCTCATCCAAAACCAGGATAATGCCATATCTTTGGCTAATAGCCCGCAACAGAGGGTGAAACTCCGCAGGTGGGACTATATATCCACCCTCCCCCTGGATGGTCTCCACAAAGATGGCCGAGACCTCCTCTGGGTCTATTAGTCTCTCAAAGACCGTATCGGTGAGGTATTCCACACAGGGGAGGAGGGGAATCCCCTCAAATTGGCGGCTACCCTTACAGGAGGGATATTTCAGATGGAAGGAACAACGATAACAATAAGGATAGGGGATGTGGATCACCTCCGGTATAAGGGGGGAGAAACCAGCCCTCTGCACCTTTTTGCTTCCGCTTAAGGACATACCCACATAGGTGCGGCCATGGAAGGCCCCTAAGAAGGAGATCACCTTCGGTCGGCGGGTATAATATCTGGAGAGCTTGAAGGCAGCCTCTAAGGACTCAGCCCCGGAGTTGGCAAAGTAGACCCTCTTGGGAAAATCCCCTGGAGTTAGCCTCACCAGCTTTTCGGCCAGCTCAACCTCCGGCAGGTAGTAGAAGTCGCTTCCCCCAATGTGCAGAAGTCTCTTTGACTGCTCCTCTATGGCTTTCACTACCTGGGGATGGCAGTGACCAGTAGCGACGACCGCATAGCCAGCCCCAAAGTCTAGATACCTCTTGCCGTCAGGATCCTCCACCCACATCCCCTCTGCCCTCTCTACCACCAGAGGTATCTCCGGGGTTCTGGTATCTGCCCCCAGCATAACCTTTCTGTCCCTGCCAATGATCTTGGCCGCAATTGGCCCCGCCTGGGGGGACTGATAGCTGATCATATATTCTCCTGGTTTAAACCCAAGGTAATAGTCCACCACGGAATGGTCAATTAAACAATTAGCAATTAGCAAGTTAAAATGAGATGAAAGCGAAGATGCCATTTTCCATTGATAATTGTTCATTGATCATTGACCATTTTGGGGTCTGTCCGTGGTTATCCGTGGTGAGGGTTTCTACCGCACTTTAGTGCAGGGTTCCCGCCTTGATAGCAGTCTCTATCGCTCTTCCCGCCTTGATCTGGGTTGCTCCGTGGTCTATTTAACCGAGCTGTCAGATCCCCTGATCTGACAGCGGTTGGTGGCAGAAGGGGACTTCTGCCACCCCTGAGAAGCCCCTCGGACAGGCCTAAAGGCCTCTCCCTATATCTCCCAACAGATATTAAACCCGGCAGACAACAACCTACGGGATCTTGGCCGAGAAGACCTTGGCCAATCTCTTCATCCCCTCCCGAATCAACTGGGGGGAGGCATTGGAGAAGTTCAACCTTAAGGTGTTCTCCCCTCCCCCATTGGGGTAGAAGGCAGAACCAGGGACATAGGCCACTTTCTCCTTGACAACCTCAGGCAAGAGGGCACTGGCATCAACCCCTGGGGGAAGCTCCACCCAGAGAAAGAGTCCTCCCTGAGGGGTGGTCCACTTCACCTTAGGGGGGAAATTCTCCCGCAAGGCCTCAAGCATCACTCTCCTCCTCTGCCCATACTCCTGGCGAAGGACCTTTAAGTGCCTATCCAGGCCCCCTCCCTTCAAAAACTGGTAGAGGATATACTGGGTGAAGGTGTTTGTGTGCAGATCGGCCCCCTGCTTGAGCTTAATCAGCTTTTCGATCACCTCCTGTGGGCCCGCTATCCAGGCCAATCTCAGTCCTGGAGAGACGATCTTGGAGAATGTCCCCAAGAGGATTACCACTTCGCCACCCAGGGCCTTAAGGGTGGGGAGGTCCTCCCCCTCGTATCTGAGCTCACTGTAGGGGTCATCCTCCACTATAGGAACCTGGCGTCTTCTGGCAATCTCCACCAAGTTCCTCCTCCTCTCTAACGAGAGGGTAACCCCACCTGGGTTCTGGAAAGTGGGGATCACATAGATGAACTTCGGCTTTTTCTCCTTTACGGCCTCCTCAATAAGTTCAACCTTTATCCCATCTTTGTCTAAGGGGACGGTATGGAAATTGACCCCATAGGCGCTGAAGGCCTGAATGGCCCCCACATAGGTGGGTTGGGCGGAAACAATCCAATCCCCTTCTTCCAAAAACAGCCTTCCCAAGAGGTCAAGGCCCTGCTGGGAGCCGCCCGTGATCAGAATCTCATCCTCATCTACCGCCATTCCCTTCTGGGTCATCCTCTTAGCCAGAAACCTGCGCAAAAGCCTATAGCCCTCCGTGGTGCTATACTGAAGGGCATACTGACCCTCATGTTTCAGGACATAATCACCGGCTTCCCCTATCTCCTCCACGGGAAAGAGCTCTGGGGCAGGCAAACCACCGGCAAAGGAGATGATATCTGGCTGCTGGGTGAGCTTCAAAAGGTCCCTGATAGCCGAGCTCTTCACCCTGCGGGCAGTCCGGGAGAACTCCCATTTCCACTCCATTAGATCCTCCTTTTTATGAATTTAGCTTGCTTCGCTCGCAAAATTCTCCACAGAATCTTATCGAGTCTTCAAAATATACTTCCCCTCTGCCTGGGCGACAACCCCCTCTCCCTCCACAATTAATTCCCCTTTGGTCCAGCAAAACCTTCCCCTTTTACCCACCATCTCCCCCCTAAGCTTCAGCCTCTTCCTATTTTTAATGGGAGACCTATACCTTATCTCCAACCGAGCGGTCATGGCCTCCTCTCCCCGGGTAGATACAGCCTTGGCCATAACCTCATCCAGTAGGGCCGCCGTCATCCCACCATGGAGTTGACCCTCATAGCCCTCAAACCCGGAAGGAGAGACGAGCTCAGCCTCTGCATACCCGTTAGAACCCTTGAAATCAAGCTTCAACCCCTTTCCTCCACAGATAAAACAAGAGGGATATGGGGGTAGTTTAACTAACCGTCTATGACTCAACTTCGGGTTGTTCCTCAGGCACGATAAAAAGCATAACTATATAGGCCACTATACCAACCCCCCAAGAGGCAAATGTTCCCACCACCCAAGCTATGCGAAATAAGGTGGGGTCAAGGTTAAAGTGACTGCCCAGACCTCCACATACTCCTCCGAGCATCCTCTCCTCGCGGGAGCGGTAGAGCCTCCCTTTCTGTTGAGGTATCCCCTTACGCAGGATAATGGCCACCCCCAAAAGGATGAAGAGCAGAGGCCAGACAACCTTCCAGCTAAGCCCCCACAATCCCCAGAGATAGAGGGAAAAGAGCTTGAAGTTCACCAGAAGAAGGATAACACCTAAAATCACCAAAAGCACCCCCCACCAGGCCCTTCTTGGTGGAGAATCACTATTGGGTAGATCCACTGAATCCCCAGAGGGATTGTGAGGAATGATCAGACAGGCAATTATATAGGCCAAAAGGCCAGAACCACCTCCTAAGGCAAAGAGCACCCACAACACCCTCACCAGAACCGGATCCACCCCCAGATACTCCCCCAGCCCACCACAGACCCCAC
>DAOVCL010000139.1 GCA_030670005.1 Candidatus Zixiibacteriota bacterium
TGAAGATCTAACCCCAACCCCTAACCTTATTTTTTGTGTGCTTCATATCGACGTCTCCCTTTGAAGGAATTCCTTTGTTTGTTTAAGCTTCGAATTACAGTAGAGAATCTCACCTGTGTAATAATCAAGTATTGCATAATCCTCACCGCATTCATCACAGTGGTAATAAACCGTGCTCCTGTCCTCAAATTGCTCATCCTTATCTACAATAATTACTTCCCAAGATTCAATAGGACAATTACAACGCTTGAATCCTGTTTTCATCATCTCGTTTTCTCCCTTTTCTATTGCTTCTGTTCTCATCTTGCCTTATGGTCAATGTTTAATTAGTAGGTCGGCCACGTTCTTTAGAAATTGGCAATTTAGCTATTCTTTTCTCCCCAGCCTGGTGGACGGCCTGGGAGAAGACCTCTATCTTCTCCTGGCCTCCGGTCTCCTCGAAGGTATTTCCTACCACGATGAAGTCTGCCCCGGCCTCTACCTTTTGGGCCGCCTCCTCGGGGGTCCTTATCCCCCCTCCCACGATGAGGGGGAGGTCTACATAACCTCTGACTTCCTCTATTATCCTCTCTGAGACTGAGCTTTTCGCTCCGCTTCCTGCCTCCAAATAGAGCATCTTCATCCCCAGATACTGGGCGGCCAGGGCGTGGGCCTTGGCGATATCAGGCCTCTCCTGAGGAAGGGGCTGGGTGTTGCTCATAAATTGAACCGATGTTGGCCCTCCGGAGTCAACTATCATATAGCCGGTGGATATGGGCTCTAACCCATACTCCCTGATCAGCGGGGCAGCCTTCACCTGCTCCCCGATCAAGAGGTCTGGATTTCGCCCCGAAATCAGGCTTAAATAGAGGATGGCATCTGCATAGCGGGAGACCTGATTGGCATTGCCGGGGAAGATGATCACCGGCAGGGAGACCCTACCCTTTATTAGCTTAAGCGCCTCCTCAAATCTGGAGGAGAGGAGGAGGCTGCTCCCCACAAGGAGAGCATCTACATCGGATTTCTCACACTGAAGGGCAAGATCCAGGATCTTCTCCCCTGGAGTCCTGTCCGGATCGAGGAGCGCCCATAATCCGGCCCCCCTCTGTTTTCTGGCATCCAGAAGCCTCTGGAAGACAGACATCAGAGATAACCCTCTAAGATAGACGGAAGACCTTCCAGTACCTCGTCCAGTTTTTTGACATCACCCCCACCAGCCTGAGCCAAATGGGGACTCCCCCCACCCCTTCCTCCCATTAGCGTCGCTACTTTGCCGATCAATTCCCCTGCCTTAAACCCCCTTTCGGAGACGAGGTCCCTGGTCACCAGAAGCAGCAGAGCGGGTTTATCCCCTAAGACTGTCCCCAATAGCCCCACCCCTGACCCCAACTCCCCCCTCAGGGCGTCCCCCATCTGGAGGAGTTCCTCCCGACTCCCCACCTCTACTTTTTCCCGGACCACCTTTATTCCGTTCATTACCGTGGCCCTCTTTACCATCCCCTCCACAAGCTGGCAGTAGGAGAGGCACCTCAGCCTCTGGGCCTCCTTTTCCAGGGCTGCCCTCTCCTGGAGAAGCCTTCTTATTCTCTCCTCCAGATCGGCCGGCTCCGATTTGAGAAGCTGGGAAAGCCTCCCTAAAAGCTCTCCCTCCTCCATAGCCAACCTGCAGGCCTTCTCTCCCACCCTGGCCTCTATCCTCCTTACCCCGGCAGCTATCCCCTCTTCCTTATCCAGCCTGAAATACCCTATCCGGGCGGTGCTCTGCAGGTGGGTCCCTCCACAGAGCTCCAGGCTTAAATCCCCAATCCTCACCACCCTCACCTTCTCCCCATACTTCTCCCCAAAAAGGGCAATTGCCCCTTGGGCTTTGGCCTCCTGCAATGGGGAAAGGTAAGTATCTACCTTTAGATCCTCCCTGATCTTCTCATTTATCAGTGATTCGACGGCCTGGATCTCCTCTGGATTTAAGCCCTTAAAATGGGTGAAGTCAAACCTCAGCCTGTCTGGCTCCACTAAGGAGCCCGACTGATGGATGTGTTCACCCAAAACCCTCCTTAAAGCAGCCTGCAAAAGATGGGTGGCGGTGTGGCTTCGTTCCATCCCTTTTCTCCGACTTTCGTCAACCTGGGCGATCACCTCCATCCCCTCTCTGGGCTGACCTACTACCAGCCTACCCAGGTGGATGGTTGCTTCATCCCTCCTGATCGTATTATCCACCCGGATCTTTAAGCCAGGGGCGGAGATCTCCCCCCTGTCCCCAACCTGTCCCCCTTGTTCAGCATAAAATGGGGTCCGGTCCAAAGCAAGCTCAAGGGATTCTCCATCCCTCTTTAACCAAACTATCTTCCCCTCTGCTTGCAAGGTGTTATATCCCAAAAACTTAGTTGTCGGTATCTTCCCAAGGGAGACCTGCATCCCCAAACCAAATTTGGCTGCCTTCCTCGCCTTATCCCTCTGAGCCTCCATCAAGGAGCTAAATCCCTCTAAATCCACCTCCAAGCCCTCATCCTTAGCCATCACCTGAATGAGGTCCAAGGGGAAGCCATAGGTGTCATAAAGCTTGAAGGCATCCTGGCCACTGACCATCTTTCCCCCCTGGCCTTTAACCCTCTGGGCCACCCGGGAGAAAAGCTCCATCCCCAGATCCAAGGTCTCCCCAAACCTCTCCTCCTCCGCCTTTATCACTAAGGCGATATGCTCCCTCTTAGCCACAAGCTCCGAATATACCCCACCCATCAAATCAACCACCGGGCTGGAGAGCTTATAGAGAAAAGGTTCCCTCAGGCCCAGAAGCCTACCATATCTGGCCGCCCGGCGCAATATCCTCCTGATCACATAGCCCCTCCCCTCATTGGAAAGGATAACCCCCTCGGCGATGGAAAAGGAGAGGGCCCTGATATGATCTGAGATCACCCTCTGGGAGTAGAGATCCCCATCAGGGGAGATCTCCCTAAGCCAATCCATCAAAGGGTGAAAAAGGTCTGTCTCATAGTTTGATCCCACTCCCTGGGTTACCGCTGCTACCCTCTCCAGTCCCATACCGGTGTCCACGCTCTTGAAGGGAAGGGGAGAAAGCTTTCCCGATTCCTCCCTGCTGAACTGGATAAAGACCAGATTCCAGATCTCGGAAAAACGACCGCTATCCGGATTGAATCCCTCACCAGTCTCTGGCTTAAAGTCGTAATAGATCTCAGAGCAGGGGCCACAGGGACCTAGCTCCCCCATCATCCAGAAGTTCTCCTTCTTCCCCAGCCTGGCTATCCTCTCCTCTGGAATGTCTATCACCTCTCTCCAGATCCGATAGGACTCCTCATCATCCTGGTAGACGGATACCCAGAGCCTCTGGGGAGGGAGGCCGAGGATGCGGGTAGAGTAGTCCCAGGCATAACCTATGGCCTCTTCCTTGTAGTAGTCCCCAAATGACCAGTTTCCCAGCATCTCAAAGAAGGTGTGATGGAAGCCATCCCCTCCCACCTCCTCTAAGTCGTTGTGTTTACCGCTGGCGCGCAGGCACTTCTGACAGGAGGCTGCCCTCTTAAATACTCTCTCCTCCTTCCCCAACAGGATCCCCTTGAACTGGTTCATCCCGGCATTGGCAAAAAGTAGGGTAGGGTCATCCTGGGGAATGAGAGGGGAGCTTTCTACTATCCTGTGTCCCCTCTGACGGAAATACTGCAGAAAGCTCTCCCTTATCTCCTCAGATCTCATGAACTTAGCCCCCTTCGGCGGGGTTTTTTGACAGGATGACAGGATCTACAGGATTTTTATTCATCCTGTCCATCCCGTATTTGAACTGTGGGAGAGGTCTCCAGACCTTTCAAGTGCTGTCAGGAGGTAACTCCTGACAGCACACTTTTGATGACATCAGGCTTGCCCGAGGCTCCGCCCAGGGGAGAGGGCTCCCACCCACTAACTCGCTTAGATGTAACATTCACAAGGAGGGCATTGGTGGAGGAGTTTTATTTACCCTGATCATCCTGTCAATCCTGTCTAAAAAAGGAATTTCCTATGCTATGAACTTAGCTCCCTTCGATCGCTCTGAAAGCGGGTCGGATAAATCCGACCCCTACATTTCGGAATTTCTGAGAAATTCCGAAATATTTAAAAACTCCTCCATACACTCCTGGGCCGTCTGGGAGGAAAATCCCCTCCGCAAAAGGAGGCCCCAAACCCTCGTTTTTAGCTTCTGCGGCTCCAACCCTCTGAACCGAGCAATCCTCTTCCTTAAAAGCTCTCTGGCCACCTCCAACTCTTGAGGGTAGAGCTCATCTATGGCCTCCTCTATTAACTCCACATCCACCCCCTTTTGCCTCAACTCCCTGTGTAAAAGCCTCTTTCCCCCTGGTCGGTGGGCCAATCGTTCGGCAATCCAGGAACGGGCAAAGGCCCGATCATCCAAAAGCTTCAGCCCCTTCAGATCCTCTATCACTGCTGCAATTGTCTCAGCAGGCATCCCCTTGCCCTTTAACTTATCGGCTATCTCTTTGACCGTCCTTGGCCGATAGCTCAAATATCTGAAGGCGATCTCCCTGGCTTTCTCCCTCTGGTCAAGGGAGACCAGCCTCTCTACCTCCACATCGGAGACCTCATCCCCTACTCTCAGGCCAGCTTGAAGCAAAGCTCCCTGGCTCAGGGAGAAGGAGTAGCTCCCATCAAGCCAGATCGAGCGACGGGCCCTGTTCCTCTTCTGAGGTTCTATCCTGGTGATCCTTCCCAACCCTTTTAGCCTGAATAATTCGTATGCCACAAAGGCACTAAGCCCCAATGGGTTAGTAAAATTTAGATCAAAACAAGTGCCTTCGGGGCTAAAATTTATGAATAATTCGGGTTACTTATCTTCCACCTCAGCCAGGCCCAACTTCTCCTTCAGCCTCGTCTCTATCTGGTCCGCTATATCCTTATTCTCCTTCAAAAAGGCCTTGGCATTCTCCCTGCCCTGTCCCAACCTCTCCCCCTGGAAGGAGAACCAGGTTCCGCTCTTCTCCACCACCTCATATTCTACCCCCAGATCGAGGAGATCCCCCTCCCGGGAGATGCCCTCTCCATACATTATATCGAAGATGGCCTCTTTGAATGGAGGGGCAAGCTTATTCTTCACCACCTTAACCTTGGTGCGGTTGCCAACAACCTGATCCCTCTCCTTGATGGAGGCTATCCTCCTGATGTCCAATCTAACCGAGGAGTAGAACTTGAGGGCTTTCCCTCCGGTGGTGGTCTCCGGATTGCCCCACATAGTTCCTATCTTCATCCTTATCTGGTTGATGAAGATGGTGCAGGTATGGGACTTGCTTATGGTGGCGGTGAGCTTCCTTAAGGCCTGAGACATAAGCCTGGCCTGAAGGCCCATATGGGAGTCCCCCATCTCCCCCTCCAGTTCGGCCCGGGGGACAAGGGCAGCTACAGAATCC
>DAOVCL010000202.1 GCA_030670005.1 Candidatus Zixiibacteriota bacterium
GCCACCCCCATAGTGACCAGAGAGGATACCCCCTTCGTCTTTGGCAAGGCGAATGTGGTCAGATATAGAGGGGAGAAGGAGAATTTCATTGACGCCTTTGAGACGATTTTGGCCTCGAACTATACCTCCGAAGGGGAGGACTTGACCATAGTTGCCTGTGGACCCGAGGTTCCCGAGGCGATGAGAGCAGCCTACATCCTCAAAGAGGATTTTGACATAGAGACCAGGGTGGTAAATATTCATACTCTCAAACCCTTGGATGAGGAGGCCATAATCAGGGCAGCGATCGATACTGGGGTGATAGTTACTGCGGAGGAGCATCAGGTGGGTGGATTTGGCAACCGTATCAGTGCCGTCGTCTCCCAATCCCTTGATGTTTACCAGAAGGGAAGGGTGGTTATGGGGATGATTGGGGTCAAGGACCGTTTTGGTGAATCGGGGCAGCCCTGGGAACTGATCAAGGAGTTCGAGGTATCGGGGGAGCATATTGCCAAACTTGCCAAAGAACTATATGACAAGAAGAAAAGCCTAAAGTGAGAACTCCGGGTTGCCTGGAGGCTCTTATGAAGATGCTCAGAATAGCAACCTCCCGCAGATTTGGGATCTGCGGGAGGTTTAATAATGCTCACAGGAAACGAACTTAGCTCCCTTGCGGTCGCTAACTTCTCCAGAGGGTCTTATCGACCCTATGGCGCTCCGCAATCCTCCGCTCGCTCGGATTGCTCCGCTGTCACCCTTGAAGGGGGCATACCCCCTTCAAACATCCCCCGATGGTTCGGAATTTCTTAGAAATTCCGAAACGCGAGCTTAACCGTATCACTCTCTCCAAACACAACCTACTTTCCAAATCGAGTAAGATCCTGGAGGTTATCTCCCGTATCTGTGGCCTAAATGCTCAGGTGGCCTCTACCCCCTATCTCTCCCTCTGGAATAGGGTCTCAGGTTTCAAGAAGAACTCCTTAGAGAGAGAGCTATATGGAACAAAGAGGGCTATCAAATCCTGGTTTATGCGAGGGATGGTGCATATCATCCCTTCGGATGAGTATTCCATCTACCGCAATGCCCTGAAGGCAAGTATGGTCAGGGACTGGAACCACACCCTGGAGAGAATCGGTGGTCCATCTTCCCAAGAGGTTGCCCGTCTCTCAGAGGGGATACTTAGAGTCTTAGAGGATCGCCCGCTTACTAAGAAGGAGATGGGAGAGAGGGTGAAAGACCTCTTGGTAAGTTATGGGGAGAGGGAAAGGAAAATTCTTTTGAGCAGAACCATAAGGGGCTTGAGCTACCAGGGGCTTCTCTGCCACACTCAACCTACCGGCCCCTGGTATCACTTCAAGGAGAACCGCTTTGCCCGCATCGATAGGTGGCTTCCCGATTTGAACACTGGGAAGGTAAACGGATCTCAAGCAAAAGAGCAGCTTCTCCTTAAGTGCCTCAAAGGATATGGACCGGTCACCATCCAGGATTTTGCCTATTGGGCAGGATATAGGGTCTCAGAGGCTAAGGAGGCCTTTGAGCTGGTCAAGGATAAATTAGTTGAGGTCAAAGTTGAAGCCACCAAACATCAGTTCTGGGCTTTGAAGGAGGATTTAGGGGAACTTGAGAAGGGCCAATTTGATGATCCACCCACCCACCTCCTCCCTGGCTTTGACCCACTCCTTATGGGCCACAAGGAGAAGTCACGTTTCCTCGATCAGGCCCGTAAGAAGAGGGTTTTCCTTCCTCTGGCTGATGTGGCCCCCACCCTCCTTATTGATGGAATGGTAGTTGGAGTCTGGAGTCACAGGAAGGGTAAGGATCACCTGATAATGGAGATCTCTCCGTTCATTAAGCTCGGAGGCCAGGAATTAAAAGAGGTGAAGCTACAGGCGGAGGCCCTATCGGCTTTTATGGGCTTTGGGCCATTGAGGTTAAAGGTTAAATAGTCAAAGTAGAAGCTTTGGAACACGAATGACACCAATGGACGAATCTACACGAACAGATTTGTATATTTGTGGGATTTGTGTTTAAGGCCTGTGGAAATATGCCAGAAAATGCCGTCCCTTGGGGTGGGGATGAATGGCATCCTTTAAAAAAAGCCACCAAAGGATGATAGGTGTTATTATCGAGCAACAAATTAGTCTGAAAAAGGGTAGAGAAAATGAGCTCTTCCCTTTTTTAATTCCTTCAATTTCCCAATTATGGTAACCCTATGGGGCTCCTGGTTACAAAGTTGAAATCTTAACTTGACTATAAAACTTTCATTGATTATACTATAAAAGAGCGGTGTTTGCCCAAACCTTTTGGGCCGACTGATTGTAGTTAGCTGTTGGAGACATCAAAAGAGCTGGTTTGGGCTGTCAGGGAACAAAATACAATAGTCGGAGGAAGCGCTGTGGACTACACAATTGAGGAGCTTAAAAAAAAGACGGTGGCCCAACTTCGGGAGATCGCCGAGAAGATTGATCACGAGGCTCTGCACGGCTACAAGACAATGCACAAGGAGCAGTTGCTGTTGGCGCTGTGCAAGGCTTTGGGAATTGAGACCCATATTCATCACCAGGTCGTCGGCATCAACAAAAGCCAGATCAAGGCGCAGATCCGTGGGTTGAAGGCAGAACGCGATGCAGCCCTGGAAGCGCATGACCACAAACGGCTAAAGATGGTCAGACGCAAGATACACCGCCTTAAGCGAAGCATCCGAGAGGCAGCAGTATAGTCTCCAGCCAGGATGCTCGGAGGCTCCGCCAGCTATAGTAAGCCACAACTGAGATTCAAGGCTAATTATGCCTTAACCCGGATTATTCATTCATAAAATCGTATCTACCATCTCGGATTCTTGAGTGTAGGGATAGGTCTTTAGACCTGTCCGAGGGGAACGGACAGACATAAATGTCTGTCCCTACAGAATATCTACAAACTCCCAAATTTCAACGGGTTGTGCAGAACCTTTACCGGTTTATGCTATGGATAGATCGGGCTCCCTGTATTGGCTGTTCACATAATCTCAGACATCGCTAAG
>DAOVCL010000166.1 GCA_030670005.1 Candidatus Zixiibacteriota bacterium
AACAGGGATTCCACCCAAAGGCAATTTAATTATTCATCTGATATACTTGCTATGTAAAAGTTCAGTAAAGGACGTTGTCATTCCGACCGGGGGGGGGAATCTGTATGAGCACGGCACCTAAAAACGAGATGTTCATTAGAATTTTGCGTTTTGTTGCCAAAAAGATTTCTCGCGGAGCCTGTCCTGAGGAACGAAGGGCTCGAAATGACCCACATGGAACGGGGTTCACTGAACTTTTACCTTGCCATGACATTCTCACATTGAATAGTGATCTGCTTAACCTTTAAGCGTTTTGAATACACATTTTTATACTGCTTGAGTGGAATCCCTGTCTAACATTGAAACATACAAAGGGGGCTAACTGATAGTCGGACTTCCCTTAACCGGGAGGAGACCGCAGGATTTTGGTTCTGGGCAATAGCCGAGGTGAAAGCATATCGGCTGCAGGTAAGTGGCAAAACCCTTGAGATCTTCCACCTTTGTTAGCTCCTCCTTTATGGCCTCAAAAACCCCTCTGATCTCCCACTGGGCTCTGGTGCAGAGCCTAATCTCGCAGACCGTATAGAGCTCCCTTAGATTCATAGTCATTACCAGGTGTGTCCAGGTCGCATTGGGAAGTAAGTAGCGGGCATCCTCGGGGTGGACTCCCATCTCGATAAGCCTCATATATGAACCCTGAATCCCCTTCAGGGTGGATTGGAATATCTCCCAGGCTGAATGGTTGGTTTCAATCGAGGGAGGGAGCACCCATTCCCCCTCCTTAACCTTCACATGCCTCTGGCTCTGCTGGCTGAAGCTGGCAATGCGGTGGCGAACAAGCTGATGGGAACAGGACCTGGATATCCCCTCTATGGAGAAGGTAAGACTGATATGTTCTAAGACGGATTGATGACCAGCCCCAATCACCTTGTCTATGAGGGAGTGCATCCTCTCCTTTGGGGCATCCGCACTCCAGATTTCCGTGGGGGTAGAGGGTGAGTAACAGGTCCTGGCTGCGGTGAAGACTGCCTTTATCGGGTGAGGGGTGTAGGTTAAAAGCCTTACCTTCAACTTTCCTTAAGGCCATACTTCTTCCTAAATCTCTCCACCCTCCCGGCGGTATCCACCAACTTCTGCTTTCCGGTGAAGAAGGGATGACACTGGGAACAGATTTCCACCCTTATATCCTTTGCCGTGGAGCGGGTATGGATCACATTCCCACAGGCACAGGTGATCGTTGTCTCAAAATACTTTGGATGTATTTTCTTTTTCAATTGGTTCCTCCTCTGGTATGTTTGGTGTTTTAATATAACATCCCCATTTGAGGTTAGCAAGTTTTTTCTAGGCACCTACTTTATAGCCAGAGTCCTTAATCTATTTATCGCTCCTCCTACCTCCAACATCCTCGGACGGGCATAGTTCCCTAAGTGTCTGGGGCTTAAGCTATCCAGCCCATTCTCGTTGATCTCCCTCTCCATCAGGCGAAGGATCTCGCCAAGTGATCTTTTCCCATCCATTAACCTATTTCGGCAGTAAAGGATGGAGGCTGCTATGGCCATAGTCTGAGATTGATCCACAAGCTGTTCCAGAGAGGAGAGGTCGATGAGGCTGCGACCAAAGAGGATGTGCTTCAATCCCTTGACATCAACCTTCACCTCCCTCCTTCCCCTTGAGGGGTTGATCGAATCAGGCAAGGGAACCCTCTGACCCACTTGACCAAAGGTGTTTCCTCCCTCCTTCTTCCTTTCCGCCCTGTATTTAGAGGCGATCTCCTTGGCCTTCTGAGTGGCATCCCGGGGAAGATAGTTCTCCATCATCACCACCTTATGGGCTACATCGAAGTAGTCACCGGAACCGCCCAGGACAAGTATCGTGGAGACCCCCCTCTCTGAGAAGAGCTGACCGACCTTGTCGATGAAAGGAGTGATGGGCTCCTTGGCTTTGACCACCAGTTCTTGCATGCGGTGGTCCCTGATCATAAAGTTAGTGGCTGAGGTGTCCTCATCGATCAGAAGCAAGGTTGCTCCCAGCTCCAAGGCCTCCATAATGTTGGCTGCCTGAGAGGTGCTTCCGCTGGCATCGTCGGAGGAGAAACGATCGGTCTTTTTGCCAAAGGGGAGGTTGTTTATGAATGGGCTGATATTCACTTTCTCTACTCTTCTGCCATCCTCGGCCCTGATCTTTGCCGCCCGGGGATCGGTGACCACAAGCTCCCTTCCATCTCCCGGGATGTGGTTGTAAACCCCCAGTTGGATGGCATTGAGCAGGGTTGACTTGCCATGATAGCCGCCCCCAACTATGAGGGTAACCCCCTTAGGTATTCCCATCCCCTCCACCTTTCTCCTATAAGGTAGTTGAACTTCGATCTTTAGAGAGAGGGGGGAGCAGAAGGCTACCACTTTTCCTTTGGTCAGAGGACGGTCGTCAACTCCACTGGCCCGGGGGAGGATGCTTCCATTGGCAAGAAAGGCCACAAGCCCCAGCTCATCCAGCTTCTTCCTGAGGAGGTCTTGATCTTGAGCCGATCTTATGTGATGATAAAGTTCATCCCTTGGGTTTCGGGAGAAGAGAAGGGAGTCCTTGACCACCTGTGGTATCTCCCCAAAAAAGATCTGGTTGGCCTCCCGACTCAATACCCTCCTCCCTGCGGCAGGTAGCCCTACGAAGAAGCGTGCCTCAACCCAGGTATCATCAACCATTACCGAAGTCCTCTCTAATATCTCCTGCCCAGGATGGTCTATATCCACTAGGCCACTTTTACCCGTTCCTCTAATCCCCCGGCAATACCGGCCGCATTTCTCCCAGAAGACCCTGGTCAGGTAGTCCCCCAGGGCAATTCTTCTGCTTCCCTCCGTATAGGTATCCGCAGGGTAGCCAGCAATCCTCTGGGGAACCTTGACCCTAAGTCTGCTGGGAGCGGCGAAGGGGTCCCCCTGCACATGGTCAATAAGCAGGATGTATTCCCCAAAGTCAAAGCTTCCCTCAATGTCCTTGTAGGCCTTGTATCCCCTCCCATCAATCCTCCTCAATATATCCCTTAGCCTATCCTTTCCCTGCAAGGAACTCTCCTTAGACTGATTACTGTTCAAAGATTTCCAGAGGTGGCAGAACCCCTGTTCTGCCACTCGCTGCTCATTGCGGATGTTATCAACCCAAACTCTCCCAGAAAGATAAAAAACCAGCCCTCTGATGTCAAGGGTAAGGATTTCTCCTCGCTCGTTAGGGATGTTATCATCCCCAACTGTCTCAGATTCCCTTGCCCTATAGAATTTTTAAAGAGAAACCCCACCTTCTCCTAAGAGAAGGTGGGGATGGCTGTTCTCTCGGCTAATTTCCCTGCAGCTACTTACGTTTAGAACACGAATTCCACAAATGGACGAATAGCACGAATTCTATTTTACAATTCTTTTATATTCTACCTGAATGCCCTTCTTATCTATTCGTGTAGATTCGTTTATTCGTGTCATTCGTGTTCCAAAGCTTCTACTTTAACTACTTCAAGATCACCATTTTCCTCGTAATTTGGCCGCCTCCAGCCGTCAACTTGTAGAGATAAACCCCACTTGCCACCTGAGCATCAGCCTCATTGCTCCCATCCCAGATTGCGGAATAATTACCCGGGGGTTTGATCTCGTCAACAAGCGTTTTTACCAGTTGACCGGCGGTGTTGTAGATCTTCAGTTGGACTAACCCCTCGTTTGGAACAGCATACTTTATCGTCGTCGTGGGGTTGAAGGGGTTAGGGTAGTTCTGCCCGAGCTGGAAGTCACCAGGATGGAGAGAGATTGGCTCTCCCTCGGCAATACCGGTGAGGGATTTGAGCCGCGAGAAACAGAACGCTGTAGTAAAGTTTGGGTCGGTTTCGCCGGGGGGTGATACGACACAAACTATACCGTCAACATCTTCCGAAAGCCAGCTATAGCCAATAGAGGTACTCGTATCACTGAAGAGCGTGTCTCCACTGATTATGAGGGTGGTAGCAGTCGTGCAAAATGAAGCGATGCGAAGGGCCTCGAACTCGCCCAGAGGGATTTGAACGGTCCCCCAGGCGTCAACCGTTTGCTGACCGTAGGTGAGGAAATTCCAGATTGTGGTGTCCGGCTCAGTTTCCATTTCTGACCACCCCCACTCATAGTGGTATGATGATCCGTAAAACAGCGGTAGGGGAATTCTCTGAGGGG
>DAOVCL010000012.1 GCA_030670005.1 Candidatus Zixiibacteriota bacterium
TCTACTCCAAACAAGGGAGGTAGCGGTCCGGTAAAGGGGAGGAGAATCTTTGAAAGTTGGTTGAAGCTTGGCTATTCGGTCTCCGGTTGTCAGGCCATTTCCCTTAAGGTGGAAAAATTTCCCAGGAGCAGAAGATGAAAAAAGCCCCTTTTTTCTTAATATTTCTTTCCTTTATTTTCCTTTTGTTCAGCCATTCTCTCTCCACTACTACCTCCTTCTGGAGGGTGGAGCTTAAGGAGGATTTTGAGAAGGGAAAGCCAGAAGGTATCTCCATATCCAGCCAGGGAGAACTGAAGATTGCCCCTAAGATTGAACTTTTAGCCGATACGGGAGAACCCTATGTGTGGGCTCTGGCCAAAGATGCCCAGGGGAATATCTATGCGGGAACTGGAGATGAGGGAAGGATATTCAAGATTGATAGGAAGGGGAAGCTCTCCCTTTTCTTTGACTCCCCTGAACTGGAGATCTTGAGCCTGATTATGGACTCGAAGGGAAACCTGTATGCAGGGACATCCCCGGATGGCCTTATCTATAGGCTTAGCCCCCAGGGCGAGGCCTCCACCTTTTATAAGCCCCAGGAGAGTTATGTATGGTCTCTGGGGGTTGATCCCCAGGGCAACCTTTATGCGGGCACAGGTGCCGAGGGAAGGATCTACCGGATCGACTCTAAGGGGAGGGGGGACCTTTTCTATTCGACCGGGGAGAAGCATATTATGTGTCTTCTCTGGACCAAAGAGGGGCTTCTGGCCGGAAGCCAGGGGGAAGGATTGGCCTATAGGATCTCTCCTCAGGGAAAGGGCTTTGTCCTCTACGATCCGCCCCAGAGGGAAGTGAGATCTCTGGTTCAGGATGGGAAAGGTAATCTATACCTGGGAGCTTTAGAGGCTTTGGGGTCTGAACAGGAGGAGAAGAAGGGAGAAGGGGATGAGAGGGGAGCAGTCTTCAGGGTTTCCCCGGATGGTGGGGTCTCTAAGCTTTGCAGCTTCCCTAAAAAGTCCATCTATTCTCTCTTGTTAAGGGAGGAGGGTGATCTCCTACTGGGGTTGGAGGGAGAACTTCTCTCCTTAGATTCCTTAGGAGATGTGGGGAAACTGGCACAATTTGAGGGTTTGCGCATCCTCTGTCTTTTGAGAGGGGATAGGGGAGAGGCCTTCTTAGGGACCGCAGACGGAGGTAGGGTCTATAAGATCTCCCCAGGCTTTGGCCGAGAGGGGAGATACGACTCTCAGGTATTCGATGCCCAGATCACCTCCCGCTGGGGGAGGATGAATTGGCGGAGCTCCATCCCCAATTGGACTAAGCTTACAATCAAGACCAGATCTGGCAACACCCATAGGCCAGACTCTACCTGGAGCAATTGGTCCCCCCCATATAAGGTAGGGGAGAGGGTAAAGAGCCCTTCTGCCAGGTTCATTCAATTTCGGGTTATCCTCTCCACCAGGGACAGCCAGAAATCCCCTTCCCTGAGCCAGCTAACCATATCCTATCTCCCTCGAAATCTAAGGCCCAAGGTATCCTCCATTAAGGTCTATCCCCCAGGGGAGGGCTTAGAGCTTCTCCCCTCGCTCCTGGGGGCTCAGCCGTCATCCTCAGGTCTTGCTGGAGAGACCCCTCCTCAAGAGGGAAGAGGAAGATGGATTCCCCAGGGTTTGAGGGTGATCAAATGGGAGGCAGAGGACCCCAACGGGGATCAACTCAGCTTCTCCATCTATTCCAAGGGGTGGGAAGAGGAAAATTGGAAACCTCTGAAGATGGGGGTAAAGGCCAGGGTCTTCTCCTGGGATTCCCGCTGCCTTCCAGATGGAACCTACCTTCTTAAGGTGGTGGCCACAGACTCCTCCGCCAATCCCCCGGGGATGGCGCTTGGGGGGGAGAAGATCAGCCGTCCATTTCTGGTCGACAATACCCCTCCAGAGGTCAAGATTGTATCGGTTACATCTATAGGGAAAAGGAGGTATAGGATTGAGGGCAGGGTTAAGGATGAGATCAGTCTGGTGAAAGAGATCTCTTTCTCTTTAGATGGGGGCGGTTGGATGGGCTTATCCTCCCTCGATGGGATACTGGACAGCCCTGAGGAGGAGTTCTCCTTTCCCATAGGTCCTCTAACTAAGGGGGAACATACCATAGTGGTAAAGGCCACCGACTTCTACCTGAACATAGGAACTGACAAAAAGGTGATCAAGATCAGGTAGATAAGGCCTGCCTATACTCCTCCCAGAGTCTGTCCTTCCTTTCTCCCCCTTCCACTATCTCCCAGGGGAAGGGTTCCGCCTTACCCTTTTGCCGATAAATATAAGAGTAAGGATCAACATCGGCCCTCTCCCAGGTCTCCTTCCAGCTCAGGTTTTCTTCTATCCGGTGATATAGAGCCATCCCCACCCTTCTGTCCCCTAAGGAGATGATGGCCTGAAGGGTGGCCTGCCGTATGCTTTTTGGCACCCATCTCACCCCCATTCTCCTTATCCCAACTTCTATCCTCTTGAGCTTTCTTTTCAGTTCCCTTTCCGCCTCTAAGGGGAGCCATTGAAAGGGGGTGTGAGGTTTGGGGATGAGGGGGTTTACGCTTACCGTTATCCCCTGGGCCCGGGATGAGAAAGCTTGGGCAATTTTTTGGGTCAAATCTAATATTCCCTCAATCTCCTCTTTCCCTTCTCTGGGTGCCCCTATCATATAGTAGATCTTCAATCTTTCAAAACCAATCCTGGAGGCAAGCCTAACCCCCTCTAAGATGATCCCCTCTTCTACCTCCTTCCCTAAGATCCTCCTTATCCTCTCGGTCCCCCCTTCAGGGGCAATGGTGAGCCCTCTGGCCCCGGAGTTGTAGGCTGCCTCCAAAAGGTTGGGATGGAAGGAATCAATCCGCAGGGAGGAGAGACTAAGGAGATAGCCCTCCTCTGCCAAAAGGGTGCATACTTCCCCCAGGCAGGGCAGATCGGAGAGAGAGGAGCCGATAAGCCCTATCCTTTTAGTTATCCCCTTGGCCCCTTCCGCTTCCAGATCTACTCTCTCCTTGCTCTTAAACCTCAAGGGGCGATAGATCTGTTTGGCGGCACAGAAACGGCACCCCCTTCCACATCCCCTGGCCACCTCTATCAGGTACATATCCCGAAAATGGGCAAGAGGGGTGACAACTTGGCGGAGGAGGGGAAGGCTGGTTAGATCCCTCACCCATCTCCTCTTTATCCTTTTTGGCAGCCCTTCCTCCTGGGGGGTTGGTGAACCTGGGTGATCTTCCTGGTAGAGGCTGGGGACATATATTCCCTCTATCTGAGCAAGCTCCCAGAGGAGTTCCCCTTTCTCCTTGCTCCGATTCCCCTTTTCTATCAGTATGCGACAGATCTCCTCCACTGCTCCCTCTGCCTCCCCGATGAGGATGAGATCGAAGAAGGGAGCAAGGGGTTCAGGGTTAATGGTAGGGGCTGCCCCTCCGCATAGAAGTATAGGTCTTCTTCTATTAGAGGAGAGAGGAGGAATCTTCGCCTCTTTTAGAATTTGGAGACAGTTGAGGTAGTCAAGCTCATAGGGGAGGGAGAAGCAGACTAAGTCAAAATCCCTCAAAGGGGTTTGGCTCTCTAAGGTCTTCCCCAGGGGTTGTTCCAGGAAGAACCTCTCGCATCTTACACCATCCTGTAGGCCGAAGAGTCTCCAGACTGTCGGAAAACCGAGGTTGGAGATTCCCACCTGGTAACGGTTAGCATAACCTAGGGCAACCTTCAGCCTCCCCCCCCTCTTTAGGGGTTCCCCCCCTTTTTCCGCTTTGAGTATCTTGTTAACCATTGAAGCCATAGTCATTGCCTCAGACTTTCGTGAGATTCCATGGTGAGTTGTTATGATTTTCTTATTTGTTTGTGTAGATTTGTTTATTCGTGTCATTCGTGTTCTATCAGTGAAATCCGTGTAATCTGTGGCTCTTAGTTGGTTGCGGCTTTGCCGTGCTGTTCAATTTGTCATAATAGATAGTTCATAAAAAAACAAAAAGCCGAGCTTCTCAACACTCGGCTGGATGGGGCAAGCTGTAATAGGCAGTTTCAGATCTCCTCCTCCTCCAAAAGGGAACCGATTGCCCGATTGAGCGCATCCAGGGTGGCAAAGATGACAGCTCTGCCCAGGTCTCCCTTCACAAAGGCACAGCCGATAAGCTTCATCTCCTCCCGGGTGGAGAGGGAGGTGATGAAGGCCAAGATGACCTCCTGATTAGCCAGGGGGATTGAGGCAACCTCCTCCAAGACCAGGGAATAGTTGGGTTTGAGGAACTTCCCCACCGCCTTCAGGGTTGCCTGGCTGATCAATCTTAGCTGGTTCTTCTTTGAATTTGGCCCTGAGGCCACTCCGGAGGAGATCACACTGTCTCTCACCAGTTCCACCTGGACTTCACTCTGCAGCCCAGAAACGGAGAGATCTAGGCCAGAGAACTTTATGCGGGGGGATAGAGCTGGATGGTTCTCCTTGCCCTTTACCTGAGCAATGGAGACCTTCTTATGATCAATCCTTATCCCAAACCTGGTGACCAGGGCAGATTCGATGTCCCTGACTATCTGCTTGGGGGAGCGGTTGAAGTTAGCCAGAACATGAATCTCCTCGATGTTTTGGCTTCCGTCAAAGGCAATATGGGAGGAGATTATCCCCTGAAGTTGATTAATAGCCTCCTCCAGCTCTCTCTTTAACTTTTGTATATCCTCTAAGGCCAATTACCGCCCCCAATTAACAAAAAAAACAATTTGTGAGCTCATCTGACTGGTGATGAGCAATCCCCAGGGATATGATCTTAGCCAGGATTATGCGTTAGGAAACCACAAGATCTCACGAGATTATCACAAGATGTTCAAAAAAAGCTCAGAAAAATTGAATTCAAATCCCTCTTTCACCTAAAGGGTAAAAGTCTATATCCTTGAAGGCTCTTATAGGATCTGCGAAAATCTGTGTTTACCCCGTTAAATAATTTAGAAATAGACATCATCGCATTCTCAAGATGGCTTTTATTTAACGGGGTTTATCTACGGTTTATACATATTTTGGATTGATTCTCCAGATCGCTCATCTTACCGACCACACATCAACTTAAAAATAATAAAAAATTGGGGTATAGTCAAGTCATTTCTTCTCGATGATTAACGAATCATCTCGGAATTTCTGGGAATTCCAAAGCCCAGATGAGAACCAGTGGAGAACTTGGCGAGGGGGTGAGCCAAGGTCAATTTGGTTGTAATGCTTCCCCTCATTGACAGCCCTGTCTGTCATTGCAAGCGACCAAAGGGAGCGAAGCAATCCCATCGAGATTGCATGTCGAGATCCCTTGTTTGATCCGTAGGACAAGCCTCGCAATAAGACTGTGATATTGTCAGGTTCGAACCCGACCTAAAGAAAACGGGCAGGATAGAAATCCTGCCCGAATACGACTTAATGTAAAGATTAACCTTGTTTCCTGCCTAATCCTTCACAGTTTTTCTGCAGGTCTTCGGTTCATTCATTTTGTTTGCCGCAAAACTTTGATTGATGGCTTACCCGTAATCTGACTTATGGAGAAGTTGATATTAGGGGTAATCTGATTAGAGGTTACAGTTACTAGTTGAGGATTGTTCAGATTATAATATTCTATCCGTTTGAGTCCCAATACAGCCCATTATGTATTTTCAGTAATTTTTTCAAAAAGTTTAGCTTTTTATAGTTTGAGCGGTCAGATCAGGGGATTTGACCACTCAAACCGTATTGAACCGCAAAGAATCATCTCCTCCAGTGGCCGGGAACCCAGACCCAGCCCCTTGGTCGTTTCTGCCAGTGGCCTGGAACCCAGACCTTGCCCTTGGGTTTAATCTCCCAATATCCAGCCACCCAGACATATCTCCCTCTCTTCCATCTCCAACGGCCAGGGATCCATACGGTATGCGGCGCGGGTCTGGCTACTTTGACCTCCACCCGAGGGGGAGGAGGGGCTTTCATCACATAGACTGTGCGGCTGGCACAACCGCTTAACCCAACCCAGAGGATGGCAATAATCAACAAGGTTGTGATCTTTTTCATCTCTCCTCCAAATTTTTGTGACAGTTTACCACGGAATTACAAAACAGCAATTATGAATTGAGAATTAAGAATTAAAAATAAGTATGCTGGCTATTCCTGACCCCTGTAAACTATCAGTAGTTCGGCAAGAGAGGAGGGTGGCAGAATCGGGGTTCTGCCACCTCGCTTTTGAAGTCTCCCTTAGCCTATTTGGGTGGTGGTGGCCAGCAGGGAGGAAACCTCCTCTCCATAAGCTTACGGTGCCTTCTCTCCTTGATCAGCTCCCTCTCGGCCTCCCGCAGTTTCTTTCGTTGCTCTGGGTTCAGTAGATTATGGACTTCTAACCTGGTATCTATCCTGTTCTTCTCCAACTTGGTTCGCAGGGTTCCTATCTCCTCCACCTTTTTATAGACGGCTCCTTTATCGGGATAATCCTTCTGCAGAAGGGACCTAAGATCAAGCTGAGCGAGCTTTAGATCTGCCTTGAGCTTAATTGCCTTCCTCTCGGATTTTAGCCTGATCTCCTCCACTCTCTGCGTCTGCTCCGCTGAGAGGCCAAGCTCAGAGGATAGATCCAAGATGTCTGGCCTGTTGGCTAAGCAATTGCCTCCCCAGAGGAGAAGGAAGACAGACAAAAAAAGTCCTGCCTTTTTCATTTCTCTTACCTCCTTTCTCTTTGGCGTTCCCTTATACCCTTAATAATCTCCCTTATTCTCCTCTCGAAATCCCTCTGAAAGATGAGATACTCCGCCCTTTGCCTGAGGGTCAGTATCTTGGAGGCCTGCAGCCAGAAATCCTTTTGTCCCTCTCCTCTCCTGACTCGATTCTCCTCCAGCCTTTCTAAGAGGGTTCTAATCTCCTTCTCCTTGGGCCTCTCCCGCTTTAATACCAGTTTCAGCTCATCCAACAACCTATCCCTCTCCAAATCCAACTGGTGTCTCTCCCTCTCCCATTGGTTGAAGAGGGGGAAGAACCTCATTGACTGCTCCTGGCTCAGGTTTAGGGCCTCGGTCAATTTCCACATCCTTATGGTCTCTATCTGTTCCCTCACCCTCTCCTTGGGCAATGGCTGGGGATAAGCCAGCCCATTAATCAAGAAGAGGAAAAGGAAAAATTTAAGGATTCTACCTCTCATATCTCCCTCCTTAAGTCCCCTTTAGTTGGTTTTTTAATTCCGTCAACTCATCTACGGAGAGCTCTCCGGTCACTTCATCTATATCCAAATCCGAGTAGAGGAGGTCTAAGGCAAGGTCGGCTTCATCCCCGAGTTGGGAGACCAATACCCTAAGCAACTTCTCCCTCCCTTCCTCCTCCAATCCCCCTAAATCCACTCCTCTTACCATCAGTTCTGCCACCCCCTCCTCCAGATCATTCAACCCAAATGCCTGAGCCAAAGAGGTGGAGAGCCTCTCCAAATCGATGGCCGAACTTATCCCTGATAATTCCCTGTCTCCATAGGGCCTTTTAAGGTTGGAAGGAGGCAGGTTAGGAGGGAAGATTTGGGAATGGAAAAGTAGAAATGCTATAATCAAAAGGCTTAAGGCACTAGCAAGGGCAGGGACAAGGCGTAGGTGACTTCTCTTTTCCCCCTCCATCCTTCTCCTCAGATGGGGAAGATAGGAGATCCAGAAGCCGGGAGGAGGCTGAAAATCCTCCTCTTTCTTAAGGATTTTCTGCAGAGCCTCAAACTCCTGACGCTCCTTCTTCAGCCTTTCTCCCTCCAGGTGGATCCTCCCCTCCAAGTAATCTATAATCTCCTTCTGCTTACTTTTACGCATAAACCTTTAACGCCTTTTGTAATTTCTTTATGGCCTGAAAATAGTTGGCCTTTATCGTCCCTTCTTTTTTACCTAAGAGCTGGGCTATCTTATGATGGGGTAATCCCTCGTAATGGTGGAGGATAAAAGCTATCCTCTGTTGAGAGGGAAGATGGTTAATGGCCTCATCAATTGCTTCCGAGAGTTGGTTCCTCTCATAGGAGAAGTCAGGAGAGTCCTTGGGCCTGGAAAGTGGCTTCGTTAGATCGCCAAAGGAGAGAAAAGATCGGAATTTCTCCCTTTTTATAAAGTTCAAGCAGAGATTGCAGGCTATCCTGTATAGCCAGGTAAAGAATGTGGACTCCCCCTTGAAGTTCTTTAGGTTTTTGTAGGCCTTGAGGAAAGTATCCTGAGAAATATCCAAAGCATCCTGATGGTTCCTCACCATTCGCAGAGCAAGATAGTAGATTTTCTCCTTGTGTCTCTCCACAAGGAGGTTAAAAGCCCTCTCCTGGCCCTTGCGGAAGAGATCAACCAGTTCCGAGTCAGATAGCTCCTCCATCCTTTACTTAATTGGACACCGCAGAGGGTAAAATGGTTTAAGGGGAAAGGGGGGGATCATCTCCTCCCTGGCCTGATGAGCATTTTAGAGTAATGGTTCAAGTTATCCAGAACCCTGCCGGCTCCCTTCACCACACAGGTTAGGGGGTCATCCACGACATTCACCGGAAGGTTAGTCTCCTGTCTTAACCTCTTGTCAAATCCTCTAATCATTGAACCCCCTCCAGTCATTACTATCCCTCTGTCCAGTATGTCTGAGGCCAGTTCCGGTGGAGTTCTCTCCAGGGCCTGCTTTACCGCCTCCACAATTGCCCCTATTGGCTCGCTTAGGGCCATTCTAATCTCCTCCGAACTTACCTTCATAGTTTTGGGGATTCCGGCGACAAGGTCCCTCCCCTTTACCTCTATTTCCATCTCCTCCGGTAAGGGGAATGCCGACCCTGTTCTGATTTTAATCCCTTCGGCTGTGGACTCTCCGATTAAGAGGTTGTAGGTTTTCTTTAGATATTGGACTATGGCACTGTCCATCTCATCTCCCCCTACCCTGATGGAGGTGCTGTTTACGATCCCGGAGAGGGCTACCACGGCAATCTCGGATGTTCCTCCGCCCACATCGATAATCATATTTCCTGCTGGTTGCTCCACGGGCAGTCCCATCCCAATTGCCGCGGCCATCGGCTCATGGATGAGATAAACCTCTCTTGCCTCTGACTCCGCTGCATCCCTTACCGCCCTCTCCTCCACCTCAGTGATGCCAGAGGGGACACAGATGATGATCCTGGGTCTCATAAAGAACCTGTGTTTGACCACCTTGCGGATGAAATAACGGAGAAGTTTCTCGGTGACCTCAAAATCGGCAATTACCCCATCCTTCAATGGCTTAATGGCCTTTATCTCTTCAGGAGTTTTACCCCACATCTGCTTGGCTTCCTTGCCAATGGTTAAGACCTCATCGGTAGAAGAGTCCAAGGCCACCACTGTCGGCTCGTCTAAGACAATTCCCCTACCCTTTATATATATAAGGGTATTCGCCGTTCCCAGGTCTATACCGATATCGCTGGAAATAAAATCGAAGAATCCCATTCCTTCCTCCTTAGAGCTCAATTTTGCCGAATATTAACATAAATTTTGTCCTCAGTCAACATAAATATTTGACAAACTTGTCGGCTTGTCCTATATTGGAAGTGATGAACTATAACATCCTGATCATCTCCCACCTGGAATCCAATGTTGGACCGCTGAGGAGGATAATAGAGAGGGGAGGAAGCAAGGTTTTGATCTCCTCCCATCTGGAGGAGATATTAAAGTTGAGCGAGGAGGAGAAGGCCGATCTGATTATCATTGATGCCGATGATCCTTCCTTGGACGGCTACGGGATCTGCCAAAAACTAAAGGGGTTGGGTCTCACCCAGCCCATCCTTATCCTCTCCAGCGAGAGGGGGAAAGAGAATTTACTGAGATGGCTGAAGAGCGGAGTAGATGACTTTCTCTCCAAGGGCATCAGCCAGGATGAGCTTCTTGCTCGCATAGATACGAACATAACCCGTAGCCAGAGGATCCTGGATGCCAACCCCACCACCAAGCTTCCTGGAAATGCCTCCATTAATCGGGAGATAGACAAGAGGATAAAAAAGGGGATGACCTTCGCCGTCTGTTATGCGGATCTGGACAATTTCAAGGCTTACAATGACAGATATAGCTATTTCAATGGAGATAAGATCATCATCTTGACCGCACATATCCTGCGCGATATAGTGAGGGACCTCTCTCCTGAGGATAATTTCATCGGTCACATAGGTGGGGATGACTTCATCTTTATCATTCCCCCAGAGAAGGTGGATCTCGTCTGTGGGCAGATCATCAAGACATTTGACACCATTATCCCCTATCGCTACAGTGAGGAGGATAGGAAAAAAGGCTATATAATCTCCACAGACCGCAAGCACAGAGCCGGGGTCTTCCCCCTGATGAGCATATCCATTGGGGTGGTAACAAATAAGATGAGGACATTCTTTCATCCCGCCCATGTAAGCCAGATAGCCACGGAGATGAAGAACTATGTAAAGACTATGGAGGGAAGTAGATATGCGGTGGATAGAAGGGGCGATGATGAGGAGTTCATCTCGCGTCAGAAGGAGGCCGAGTTCGTTAGGCGCAAGTGGAGGCAGAGATGGGTAAAGAAACACATTAAGAAGTTTAGTTAGAACTCTGCCCCTAAGGAGAAGTAATACTTTGGTTTGGAGACCCGAGAGAGATCTGTCCTCCAGGCAGTGTCGAACTTGAGGATAAAAAAGCCTAAATTTGCCCTGGCCCCATAGCCAAAGCCAAGTTTGAGATCCTTTAACCTGGGGTCATCGCCCTCGGTTGTTCCCCCCTTGAATTTTCTGGCCTCATCCCAGACCCCTCCCATATCCAGAAAAAGGCTTCCCCTCACCCTCTGCAGGCTAAACTTCAAGGGCCAATGGAAGGCAAGGTAATCCAAGAATGGATACCTGAACTCTATATTGGTCAACGCAAATTTTGTGCCGGCAAACTGGTAGTAGTTATAGCCCCGCAGAGGGAAGACCATTGAGGAGAAGTAAAAGCTTTTCACCTGGGAGAGATCACGGTGAACAACTTTCGGAGCTATCCAATTTCCCACCCCCCCCAAGAAGAACTTCTGAGCATCCTGGCCCCAGCTTCCCCCTGCTGATAGTCGGAAAGCGAAACCATACCTCTGCAGAAAATGCAGATAGCGGCGATAATCTCCCTGCAAGGTGTAAAAGCGGAGACTGTTCTTCACTCCTGGGGGGGAGAGTTCAAAGCGGAGATAGGATCTGGACCCATTGACCGGGCCGGTCAACCCCCAGAGGACATTGTCATTGGTCAACTCCACCGTGGGAAGGAGGACCCTGGTGAATGAGTCCTCATAAGGGGGGTCGTAGTAGGTTCGATCAACGGCCACTTCCATAAGCCCAAGGTCAGCGCGGGTGAACTTGCTGAAGGGGTAGCTCAAGAGGAGGTTAAATCCATATACCCGATCGGAGAAGAGCCTGTCCGATTCATCGAGATAATACTCCTTGTAGTGGAAGATACCGGCTCCATAATGACATCGGTGGGGGAGGTAGGTATAGAAGAGGAAGAAGTTGCTCTCAGTGAGGGAGTAGTAGAGATCACTGGCCAGAAGGATGCTGTGGTTTCCCAGGATATCGCTTATCTGAATAAAGGACTGCCCTTGCAGGCCAAAATAGGTGTCATATCCTAGGGTGGCCATAACCAGATCAGGGGTAAACTTGGTCTTATATCTTTTGGTCTTATACTCCCCGCTGGGATACCTATAGCTTGTGGTCTCTGGCTGGGCAGTGGTGGTCTCCTTTGGGGTTGGTTGAGTCTTCTCCTCTGAGGGGGGATGGAAGACATAGGTCTCCAAGCTTTCCAGCTTAAGCTCTGTCCCGCGGGAGGGGGGAGGGGTCACGGCCAAGGGTTTGGGAAGAGGCCTTTTCCCCTTTTCAGTCACAGCTCGGGCGGGTTTAAGACTCGCGGAGAGGGGCTGGGATTCCGTTAAGATGTATAGGTCCCAACCTCCTTTGCTAAAGAGGGAGACAACGATCCTCTTCCCATCAGGGGAGATCGAGGGGGAGAAACAACCGGTGAGGAGATTGGTAAGGGGGGAGACAACCCCGGAGTCCAAGCCTACCTCATAGAGATTATAGATGCCGTTGCGGTCGGAGACAAAGGTTATCTTTTCCCTTGTGGGAAACCAACAAGGGGAGATATCATCGGCTGGAGATCTGGTGATCCTCTCCACTTTCTCCTCCTTGAGGCGGCAGACGAAGAGATCATATTGGCCTGAAGATGTATCAATAGAAGAGGAGTCCCTATCGGAGGAGAAGCAGATTTGTTCCCCATCAGGGGACCAGGAGGGCTCCCTGTCGTCAGCCAGATCATCTGTGAGTTTCTGCAGAGAGCCATCAGAGAGACGGAGAAGGTAGATATCCGATCGCCCGTTTTTGAGGCCGGAAAGGGCAATCAAGTTCCCCTTTGGTGACCATGAGGGAGAGAAGGCGCCATCTAAGCCCAGGTCATATTTTTTAATTATCTTTTTCCTCTCCACATTCAATAGACAGAAGGTCTCTTTGCCTTTTGATTTGGCCACAAAGCCGATCATCCTGCCATCCGGAGACCAACAGATGCCGCTGCGGAAGGAGTGGAACTCCTCTAACCCCCCGGATCTCTCCCCCTTGGCCAATCTCCCCAATATCTTCCCGCTTATGGAGGAGATGAGGTAAATATCGGTGTAGTCGCTCCGATTGGAGAAGAAGGCTATTTTGTCACCCTGGGGGGAAAAGGCGGGCTTAAGGTTTAAATAAGAGCCATCTTTGGTGTGATCTGTCAGTTGGCGGGCGACCTCCTTTCCCTCCTTGCGACAACTAATCTCCGGCCAATATTCCTTCTTCAATTGATGAGCCCACTTCTGGTTCAACTTCTTCAGATCAATGCCTAAGGTGGCCTTCAGGGCCTTGTCCATATCCTTCTTCAGCCTGCAGTTGGAGATAAGCTCACCCACTTTCTCCCTTCCATAGGTATCGGCAATGTAGTTCATCACCGACTGCCCCTCCTTGTAGACCAGATAACCGCCTGCCTTCTCTAGGGGTGTGATGTAATCATTGATAGTGGCATCCCTCATTATCATATCCGCCTCTGTGTCCCAGCCCTTAGATTCAAACTCAGCATATCCCTCTGCCACCCAGAGGGGAAGTTGGAAGAAGGACCCTCTGGTGAGAAGGGAGCCAATGGCCCCTCCATAGAGCATATCGTTGGTAAAGGCATGGGTGAGCTCATGGGTAATCAGTTGCCTGAAGTCCCTCCAGGAGCCATTGAAGTGGACCACTACCCTGTTCTTGAACTGTTCGGTAAATCCCTGAACCCCTTCCTCTAAGATCGCCGGCACCACATTTGTCTGCTGGAAGTCGCCAATGGAGTTGTAGACGATGAGGGGAACCCTTTTCTTAAGCTGATACTTAAGGTCGTAGCTTATCCTCAAGTAGGCCTCCTCTGCCGCCGAGGCGGCGAACTCAGCCAAATTCCTTCCCCCTTTGTAATAATAGATGTCAAAATGGGGGGATTGGATATATAGCCAATGGAACTTCTTATATTGCACCTTGTTCTTGCCAAAGCCCCAGGCCTCTCCCTGGCAGATGAAGAGAAGGGAGAGGAGGAGCAGAAATCCGGTCTTTGCCCTGTCCCAACTCATCTTTTCACCCCATCGGAATTGACCCTCTCTATCTTTGCCCCCAGGGTTTTAAGCTTCTCCTCCATCCTCTCATATCCCCGGTCTATATGATAAACTCTCAAGATTTCTGTGGTTCCCTCCGCCCTTAGACCGGCCAGAACCAGGCTGGCTCCAGCCCTTATATCGCTACACATAAGTGAAGCCCCCTCCAACTTCTCTCTTCCAAAGACTGTGGCCTCGTTCCCGCTAACTCTGATATCAGCCCCCAACCTGATAAGCTCCATCACCTGAGAGAACCTCTCCTGAAAGACGGTTTCTCTGATGTAGCTTGTCCCGGAGGCCACAGCAGCTAAAGCCATAATTGACGGTTGGAGGTCAGTGGGAAATCCAGGATAGGGGTAGGTAAGGATATTGATTGGAGATAGCCGCCTTGGGCCCTGAGCAGTTATCCAGCCGTTCCCCTCTTCTGTCTTCACACTCATTCCCTCCAATTTGTGTAGAACTATCCTTAGATGATCGGCCCTGGCCCCCTCTACTTTCACCTTGCCTCCAGTAATGCTCCCTGCCATCAGATAGGTGCCGGCCTCCAGTCTGTCCCCCATAGGGGAGTAGTCAACCGCCTCAAGCTGGCTTACCCCTTCCACTTCTATCACATTTGTGCCTGCTCCGGATATCTTGGCCCCCATTTGATTCAAAAAGCTCGCCAGATCCACCACCTCAGGGTCAGTGGCCGCATTTATGATCTTGGTCTTACCCGAGGCAAGGCTCGCCGCCATCAAGATATTCTCTGTGCCGGTATGGGTGGGACGGTCGAAGGGGATTATCCCCCCCTTTAACCTCTGAGCCCTTGCCCTGACATAGCCATGCTCCTCCTCTATCTGGGCCCCCAGCCGGCGAAAACCTTCCAGATGAAGGTTGACGGGGCGGGGTCCAAGCACACATCCACCAGGCAGGGAAACCTGGGTCTGGCCCAACCTGGCCAGAAGCGGGCCCATAACCAGGAAGGAGGCTCTCATTTTCCTTACCAGATCATAGGGAGCCACATAACCGCTTAGATCTTGGGCGTCTATGGTCACGATTCGCTCCTGGATAGACCTCTCCACCCTGGCTCCTAAGTTCTCCAAGACCTTGAGAATATAGGTAATGTCAGCGATATCCGGCACATTTCTTACTATGGTCTGTCCCTTTTCGGCCAGAAGGGAAGCTGTTAGAATAGGAAGGACAGCGTTCTTGGCCCCTGCCACCCTTACCCTACCGGAGAGTTTCCTCCCTCCTTCTATTAGAAACTTGTCCATACCAATAAACTAAAAGGGTTTCCCCCAAAAGTCAAGCTATTTCTAATTGAGTTATTAACTTGACACACCAATGATGTGGAAATAAGCCCCGAACTCGTGTCAATGTGATTATCAGTAGTCCAGAAAGTTTCCTATCTTGTTCTTGGCTTTGATTTACCCCCAAAATTCAAGTCGGCTAAAAGTGTCTTTCACTTCAGTGAAAAAGTCGTAACAGTTCACGGGAGTCAGGGGACAGGAAAAGTAGTAGAGTTTGAGACTTATGTTCAGATAGCCGAACGATTGAATTATATCGATGTGAATCAGTTAAAGCGGGTATCGAATAAAACGGCGGAAATTGGGCGAATGCTTAGAAGTCGAAAGAATGGCCTGACTACTGATCTCTGACCTCTGTGGACTGTTACTCTATGTGGGGGATTATCCAGGTAATTTTTGAAACATTCTTGCTTTTCCCCCGTCTGCGCAGGTAGCAGCCGAACTTAAACAGGAGGGAAGATGGGCTTCATAGCTGAAACATTAGGAGTGCTTGTTCCCATAGTGGCCATTATCGGAGGGATTGCCGTGGCTATAGTGGCCATCTGGGTTGATTTAAAGAAGGGCCAACTGGCACATAATTTGAAGCTTACCGCCTTAGAGAAAGGGGTAGAACTACCTGCTGAGCCCCCCAGGCCTCGTCCCTATCCCTACCGTTCCGGCCTGATATGGGTTGTCATAGGGGTGGGAACCTTTGTGAGCATCTGGGTATCTTCTGGCAGCCTTGAAGGGGCCATCTGGGGGATAGTTCCCTTCCTCATCGGCTTAGCCCTGATCATTTCGGTCAAGCTAAGGAAAGAGGAAGGAGATTGACGCCTCGGTAAAAAATTCCCCTGAGGTGGCATCCCGATTTATCGGGATGCCACCACCTACACGGTTAGATCAGAGGATTTGACCACTCAGTCGTTTGGATGTAGGGACAGACATTTATGTCTGTCCGCTTCCTTCGGACAGGGCTAAAACCCTGTCCCTACATTTACATTGATTTGCTTCTACACGGCTTTAGCCGGGGTTGTTGGTTTAACCCTGCACTAAAGTGCGGTAGAATTCCAGAGAGTTGTAGCGCCCGATTTCATATCGGGCGGAAAGAGTTGTCCCATATAAAATGGAGCGCTACGGTTTTTCCCCGTCAGGGCAGGAGCCCTAACGGGACATTGGAAGTCCCCTTTTACCCGGCTCCAGCCGAGGGTTTCCATCACCGCTTTTGGTAGTCGCAGACTTCAGTCTGCGCCCTTTCGCAACCTAAAGGTTGCGACTACCTTTTGTCATTGGTTTATACCCCGCACTAAAGTGCGGTAGAAACCCTTCTACCCAGCTTTGGCCAAGGGTTAACACCTTGTAGGGGCAGACATTTATGTCTGGCCGCTCTCCTTTCTGCAGTAAGTAGGTCGGGATGTGTGTCCGTCCCCTTCCTCGGACAGGGCTAAAGCCCTGTCCCTACAACTACAACTCATTCCCCTTTGCTTAGTCCTCTTGAAGGAGTTGAGTTCCCCCTCTTTATATTTTGAGCCACTCTTCCAGAACTTCTTGTAACTCCTCCCTACATTTTTCTAAGGTTTTTCCTGAAGCCCAAACACCTGGACAAGGGGGAATTTCCCCGTAATAATTCCCATCTTCCATTATTTCATAGCGGCGTTTATATATTTGGTTAACATTTTTGCCTCCATTCTCAAATCTTGACTATCGGCTGTCCAGATCCCTTAGAGCAGGGAACAGAAAACACATTCTGCTGCCCTAACGGTCAGATCAGGGGATCTAACCGCTCAGCCATAAGCCCTGTGCCTACGGCTAATCCTCGGGCCGAAGTTGGGGGAAGAGGATTACATCCCTTATTGACGGCTGATCGGTAAGGAGCATTACCAGTCGGTCAATTCCTATGCCCAGGCCTCCGGTGGGGGGCATCCCATACTCTAAGGCGGTGAGGAAATCCTCATCTATCTTGCTCTCCTCTCCCTTCTCAGTAGTAAGTGCCTGGAACCTCTTCCTCTGCTCCAAGGGATCATTCAATTCAGTGAAGGCATTTCCCAGTTCCAGCCCTCCGATGAAGAGCTCAAATCTCTCCACCACTTTAGGCTTGCTGCGATGGGATTTGGCTAAGGGGGAGATCTCCTGGGGGTAGTCTATCAGAAAAGTGGGTTGCCGTAATCTCGGCTCCACCAACTGGTCTAACAGCTTCTCTATCAGCTTCCCCCTGCCAGAAAGCTCAGTGGTATCGATTCCTTGAGAACGGCAGAGCTCTTTCAGCTCCTCATCAGAAGCCCTTTCTATATCTACTTCTCCCCACTTTAAGAGGGAATCTTTCACTGCAAGTCTCCTCCAGGGAGGAGACAGATCTATTGCTTCTCCTTGATAATTTAGCTGAAAGGAGCTATTAAGGTTCTGGGCTAAACCCGTGATCATCTCCTCGGTGAGATCCATTATGTCCTGGTAATCGGCATAGGCCTGATAGAGCTCCAGTTGGGTGAACTCCGGATTGTGGGTGCGATCCATCCCCTCATTTCTAAAGTCCTTGCCAAATTCGTAAACCATCTCTAACCCACCTACTATCAACCTCTTCAAATAGAGCTCATCTGCTATCCTCAAGAAGAGGGTTTGGTCAAGGGCCTGATGATGAGTGAGAAATGGCTGGGCAAAGGCCCCTCCATAGAGGGGTTGCAGGATGGGGGTCTCCACCTCCCAGAATCCCCTTTCATCTAAGAACCTTCTCAGAAACCTGATTATCTCCGTCCTTTTTTCAAAAACCATCTTTGTCTGGGGATTGGCTATGAGGTCCAGATACCTTTGCCGGTATTTTAACTCCTTATCCTTTAAGCCATGCCACTTCTCCGGCAGGGGACGCAGAGATTTAGAGAGTAGCTTAAACTCCTCCACTTTTAGGGTTGGCTCGCCTGTTTTAGTTCTGAAGAGCCCACCCTTAACCCCTAAGAAATCTCCTACATCCAGAAGTTTGAATAGGGAATAGGCATTTTCTCCCACCTCATCCTGACGGACATATATCTGGAGTTTCCCCCGGCCATCTGTGAGATGGGCAAAGCTGGTCTTCCCATGGCCCCGAAGGGAGATCAACCTACCAACCAGAGAGATAATCTCTTCTTTGGAGGAGAGGTCCTCAAAACCCTCAATAACGGCCCTTAAACTATGAGTCCTCTCAAAGCGGTAAGGATAAGGGTCTACCCCTAAGGACCTTATCTTCTCCAGCTTCTCCTTCCTTGCCTGTAAAAGGAAGCTCTCCTGTTCCAATTTCCTCCTCAGTTGAACTTAGCCGTAATCGGCGGGGCTTTTCTGACAGGATAACAGGATTTTTATCCCAAATTATCCAAGAAAACACCGAACGACACCGAAACTACAGAAAAATTATAATGCACACTTTCCCTATGATTTTTTATTATTCGGTGATTTTCGGTGTTTAATGAATGTTGTTTATCCTGTCGAAAATATGAAAAGTTTACATTGTGACAAGAGTATAACTGTCTTATCTATTGGTGTCAAGCCAAAAGGGCTAAGCCGAAGGTGGCTTCCGCAACCAGGCCTCGATAAATCCATCAATATCCCCATCCATCACCGCCTGCACATTTCCCTTCTCCAGGCCGGTGCGGTGATCCTTGACCATACTGTAGGGATGGAAGACATAAGACCTGATCTGGCTACCCCATTCTATCTTCTTCTTCTGACTTTCCCTGCTGCTTCTCTTTGCCTCCTCTTTCTCCTGATAATGCCTATAAAGCCTGGCCCTTAAGACCTTTAATGCATTATCCCTGTTGCGATGTTGGGATCTTTCAGATTGACACTGCACCACTATCCCTGTAGGCAGATGGGTAATCCTCACCGCTGAGGAGGTCTTGTTTACATGTTGTCCTCCGGCTCCACTGGCCCGAAAGGTATCTATCTTCAGGTCAGAGTCCTCTATCTTTATCTCAATGGAATCCTCCACCTCTGGATACACCCAAACCGAGGCGAAGGATGTATGTCTCCTCCGGTTGGCATCAAAGGGGGAGATACGCACCAGCCTGTGCACCCCAGATTCCGCCTTGAGATAACCGTAGGCATATTCTCCCTTGGTTTCTATGGTAACGCTTTTTATCCCCGCCTCATCTCCAGGTTGGAGGTCCAGGATAGAGGCCTGATAGCCTCTCTTCTCCGCCCACCTCAGATACATCCTCATCAACATCTGGGCCCAATCCTGGGATTCGGTCCCCCCGGCCCCGGGGTGGATGGTAAGCAGGGCGTCCCTGGGGTCATCCTCCCCTCCCAAGAGGAACTCTATCTCCATCTTCCCGATGAGATCCTCTAACCCCTTTAGCCCCTCTTCTACCTCCTTTGCTGTGGGTTCATCCTTTTCCTCTTCGGCCAGTTGTAAAAGGAGGGATAGTTCCTCCAATTTCCCCTTTACTTCCTGCCACCTCTCAATCAACCCCTTGTTGGACTTTATTTGGGCTAAAACCCTTTGGGCAGCACTCTGATCATCCCAGAAGCCGGGCTCTCCTAACTTTCGCTCCAGTTCCTTAATCTCGGATTTCCTCTTCTCCAGGTTAAAGATACCCCCTGATGTCGGAGAGCCTTTTGCTATAGCCCTTCAATTTCTCCTCTAAATCCTCAAACACATTTCCTCCTGTTTTAGGTGGAACTGTTATCAATATATGAATTCCATACCTATCAAGTCAAATCCTTTTTCCCCTGCTTTATGAATTGACAAAAGAGAGGCCAGTCCTTATTTTAAAAACATCGATGGCGATAGGAATCGAGGTCAGGAGACCTTTCCCCAAAGGGGGTATCTAACCGCAAAGCCACTAAGACCGCAGAGGAAATAAAAAGCAAGAGAGAGATGAAATAAAATGATAGTTAATAATCTTTAAACTTTGCGTCCTTTGCGACTTTGCGGTGAATTATTTTTGCCGCGCTGTGAAGGGTTACTCAAAATGATGACTAACCTCTGGTCAAAGATAGAAGAACTCTTACCCCTGGTGCAGAAACCCTCCCGTTACACGGGGGGCGAGCTAAACCAGATGAGGAAAGATCCCAGGGAGGTAAAGGTCAAGGTGGCCTTAGCCTTCCCCGATCTCTATGAAGTGGGTATGTCCCATATGGGGCTAAAGATCCTTTATCATATCCTCAACAGTAGGGATGATGCTCTGGCCGAAAGGGTCTATGCCCCCTGGTCTGATATGGAGGAGAAGCTAAGGGAAAGAGGTATTCCCCTCTTTAGCCTGGAGTCCCATACCCCGCTCAAAAAGTTTGATATAATCGGATTCTCTCTCCAATACGAGCTGAACTACACCAACATCTTAAATATGCTCGATCTGGCAGGTATTCCCCTCTTTTCTGCTCAGAGGGGGCAGGATGATCCCCTCATCCTTGCTGGCGGTCCCTGTGGCTTCAATCCAGAGTCTCTCACGGACTTTATCGATGCCTTTGTTATAGGAGATGGAGAGGAGGTTATGGGGGAGATAGTGGAGACCACCAAGGCGAATTTGAAAAGGGAAGAGCTGTTTTTAGGTCTTTCCCAGATCCCTGGGGTCTATGTTCCCTCCCTCTACCAGGCTGATAACCATAGGTTAAAGCCTGTGAGGGAAGGGGTTCCTTCGGTCATTAAGGCCCGCAAGGTTAAAGAGCTTTTGCCTGAGTTCTATC
>DAOVCL010000009.1 GCA_030670005.1 Candidatus Zixiibacteriota bacterium
GGTTCTCCAATCTATGGACAAACTCCAACTCGGCCATTCGATAGTCGGCGACCTGAAAAGGGGGGAGCTCGGCAAGATCAATCCTGTATAAACTATCTGTCTGGAAGTCCACATTCCAGATTGACTTCCCATCCCAGGCCAGGCCGCAGGGATAAGGGCCAGGGGAGGCCACCGAGGTCACCGTTATTCCATCCTGGGGACGCAAGAGGTAGATCTCGTCCCTCATCCTGTCGGCCAACCAGATATATCTCCCATCAAAACAGACCCCCTGGGAGTGAAGGTAGGGGGCTGGAAAATAGTCCAATGTAGTTCCATCCAATGGATTGAGCATATAGACCATCTTACCATCGGTCAGGATCAGAGCCCTGCCGTCCCAACCGAGGTCGGTAGGCGAGGAGCCTGGGGCCGGAAACCTCATCTTCACCTCCCCACTCTGGGGGTTAAACCCATAGATCATCCCCTCCCCGTCGGCTACAAAGAGATCACCCTTAACCCAGGCCAACCCTGTGGGTTTGAGGCAGGGAGCTGGGTAAACCCCCTTTACCAGTCCCGTTTGGGGATCAATCTCATAGATCTTGGCCTCCCTCCAATCCGCAAGCCAGAGATATTCCCCATCCCAGGCCAGCCCCGAGGGGCAACGAGTAGGGGCTGGAAAGCCGATCCCTCTGAGAGCGGAAGGATAGAAGAGCGCGGAAAGCAGAAAGATGAACCAAACTGTTCTGGACAATTCACCCCCCTTAGATTAGCCGTCTCCGGCGGTCTTTATGGGACGCAGATTAACGCAGATCCCCACGATTTATAAAAATTATCCTACAAAATCTGCGCCTATCTGCGTCCAAAATAGAAATTCCTCTAATATTAGATTAGCTCTTTGGCCTTGGCCTGAAAGTATAGGGCCCTCCTGCTCAGAAGGAGGGCGCCCAGGCCGAAGATTATGGTTAAGATCCTCACCGGCCAGCCCAGATAGGGGACCTTGGCCAAAAGGGTAAGGATGATCAGACCTAAGATCAGGGACCAGATCGGGGATAGGCCTTTCTTAAAGAAGATCCCCAGGATCTTGCCCCCGATGAAGACGCCCACGAATACCTTGCTCAAATAGAGGGCGAGGATATAGCCAAACAGGGCAAAGACGGCCAGAGGTAGACCAATCACCGTAAGCAGGAGGATAAATATGGCTATAGGCAGACAGATAAGGGCGATCAATCCCCAGCCCAGGCTCTTCCAGGGCAAGGAGGTCAGGGTCCCTGAGACCAGAATGGCGTTTCGCTGGGAGAGGCTCACCGCAATTATCCCGACAAGGAGGAGGCCAAGGAAAAGGGCAATCTCAAGGAAGATCGAGATCACACTCCTACCCTTCTTCTTCACTTCTGGTCTCTCCCATTGTGAGCCCCCCAGGATCTTTGCCCCCTCTGGGACCTCAATTTCCAATGGACTCTTGTAGTTAAGCTTCCCCTTGATAAAGGCAGAAGGGGAGAGGATTATCTTCTTTGCCTCCAGATGTGCGTCCCCCTCTATCCTTCCACCAATCCGGATGGTCTGGGCTGAGATATGGGCATCGCCCTTTATGGTTCCGTTTAGCTCGGCCTCCTTACATCCAGCCCTGACCTCCCCCTCCACCACCCCACCCTGGGGTAGGGAAAAGTTCTGGCAACCCGCCAGAAGATCACCCCCTACCACCCCTCTAACTGTTATCCTGCGGCCAACCCCCCTCAAGTCGTCGCCCACCCGGCCCACAAGATCGATATCCTCCGCTATACCCCAGAGATCCTGACGGACATTCCCCGCAATGGTTAACCCTCTGGCCAAACAGAGGAGATCCCCTTCTATGATTCCACTTATCCTCACCGTCTCCCCAGTCACCATAGCATTTCCAGCCCACCTTTCCCCCTCGGCCAGGGAGATGGTTCCCCCTCCCCTTAATTGGGCGGGACAACCCCTTTCCAACCCCCAGAGGAGGGCCAGAACCGAAAAGAGTGCCAAAAGCTTGATTGTTTTCCCCATTTTTTCCTCCTTTATAGGAGGATAGCAAAAGGGAACCCAGTTGTCAATTTCTAAATCACCCATTACAGGTGATCTACCCCGATCTATTCATAAATTGCCAGCGGGTTTGCGTAACCTGCTGCCATCTTGAATGTTGGGGATAACACCATCCTCAAAAGCGAGGGCCAGATCAGGGGGTCTGACCGCTCAGCTATTGGTAATTTGAGGCTACTGTGCAGATTTTGGTGAATAATTCGGGCTAGCTACGGGTTACTATAATTAGGGTTTTAAGGAGAATCCACTCCATCGGGTTGGATGTCCAAATTAAGGGGGCAATCACTAAAAACTTGACAACTAATGGGGGATTTATTATTTTTGCTCAAAACAAGGGAAAGGAGGGAAGGCAGGTTAGTGCCAGGCGTCAGGGTAGGGAAAAACGAACCTTTTGAAAAGGCCCTCCGCAGGTTTAACCGCATCGTGGAGCGGGAGGACATCCTATCGGAGATTAAAAAACACCAACACTTCGAAAACCCAAGCGAAAAGAGAAGAAAGAAGCTAAATCAAGCCAGAAAGAGGAAATAGAAAGGGGCGATCAGTATAGGCCGATCCACTATGATAAGCAGGCGAAGGCCCATTTTAAGGAGCCTAAGGCTGTGAGCTGGTTTGTTATCCCTTATATTCTTTTTGCCTTAGCCCATTTGGAGGGACAGAAATGGGTAAAAGCTATAGCTGGGTGAGAGAGATTCCCCTTTTAGCCTGGGCAAAGGGGGGATCGGTGTGGCTGGGGGGCATCCGCTTTTCCAGGGAATCCTCATCTGAATGCCCAGGGAATCTCCATCATCCCAGAGCAAAATGATGGATCATACCCTAAAGGTCTTGGAGTTCGACAAGATCAGAGGGTTCCTCTTCCAAAGAGCTACTTCTCCCTTGGGCAGAGAACTTGCCCAGAGGATTGCTCCCCTGAGGGAAAAGGGTCTCATCGAAAGGAGACTGGATACTATCCTTCAGTTGAAGGAGGCCGCAACCGATTTTCCCTGGGAGGGGCTTTTGGATACGAGGGTCCCACTGCGGAGGCTGCGAAGAAGGGGAACTTTTCTTGCCTCAAAGGATCTCCTGCAGATCCTCTCTAATCTCAAGCTCTGTCGAGACCTCCTCCGTTTCTCCCAAGGGAGCGGGGAGAGATATCCAGAGCTCTCTTCCCTCCTTAAAGGGCTTCACCCCCACAAAGAGATTATATCCTCCATAGAGAAGGCAATCGAGCCATCGGGGGAGATCACCGATTCGGCCAGCCCCAAGCTTTCACAGATCAGAAACAGGATAAGGATTATCAAGGGAAGGTTAAAGGACAAGCTTACCTCCATTATGGCCTCCTCGCTGGGAAAAAGCATCCTCCAGGAACCATTTGTTACCCTAAGGGATGGCCGCTTTGTTCTGCCTGTAAAACAGGAGGAGAAGGGGAGGATGAAAGGGGTGGTTCACGACCGCTCTGCCAGCGGGGCCACCCTCTTCATCGAACCTCTGGTTGCTGTGAATATGAACAATCGGCTGCGGGAGCTCCTCTCCGAGGAGAAAGGGGAAGAGGAGAGGATACTGAGGGAACTCTCAGACAACCTGCGTGAAAGCTTGGATGAATTGGAGGAGGAGTTAAAGCTTTTAGGGCAGATAGATCTCCTCTGGGCGGCTTCCCAGTTGGCCATAGACCTAAAGGCCGAAAGGCCATTTTTGGCGGTGGATGAAGACCTGAAGCTTGTGGAGGCTAAGCATCCCCTCCTGGCCCTGAGGGGGGAAGGCTCGGTAGTCCCCCTCTCCCTCAGCTTGAGGCAAAATAGGGTGCTTCTGATCACTGGCCCCAATGCCGGGGGCAAAACCGTGGCCCTGAAGACAGTTGGCCTTCTGGCGCTTATGGTGCAATCTGGCCTCTTGGTCCCGGCCAAACCTGAGAGCCATTTCCCCCTATTTGATGAAATATTCGCCGATATAGGAGATGAACAATCCATCGAGAAGTCGCTGAGTAGCTTCTCCTCCCATATTCAGAACGTGGTGGAGATTCTAAAGGGGGTAGGGTCCCATACCCTCAGTCTCCTGGACGAGCTGGGGGGGGATACGGACCCCAAGGAGGGAGCGGCCTTGGGTGAGGCAGTGCTTGAGGCCCTGGCCCAGAAAAGGGGGATGGTGGTGGCCTCTACCCACCATACCCCACTGAAGGCCTTCGTCCACCAGCATCCTTTAATGGAGAATGGCTCTATGGAGTTTGATGAGTCCACCCTCCAGCCCACCTACCACTTCAGGGCAGGGGTCCCAGGCCGTAGCTACGGCCTGGAGATCTGCCGTCGCATGGGTATGCCCCGGGAGGTTACCCGGAGGGCCTCAGTTCGGCTGGGCAAAGGGATCTCCAGGTTGGAGGGTTTGATAGCCGATCTGGACCGCACCATGCGGGAGGAGAAGGAAAGGGAGAGGACCCTGAAGGTCAAGGAGGAGGAGATCTCCCGGCTCTTAGCCCTCTATGAGGAGAGGATTAAGGGATCAAAGGAGGAGGCCAAGAAGATCAGAGAGGATGCCCTGAGAGAGGCCCAAGATCTCCTCTCCCAGGCCAACAGAAGAGTGGAACATCTGATTGCGGAATTGAGGGGAAGGGGAGCGGAGAGATCGGCCATCCTCCAGGTCAAAAGGGAATTGAAAGAGGAGAGAGAGAGGTTGAAGGCCCAGCTCCCGCCCCCACCTCCGGAGGAGAAGATAAAGGTGGGTGACCTGGTTTGGCTCAGTTCGCTGGGTGCCCAGGGGAGGGTTCAGGCCATCCTCGGTGGGGGGAGGGCAAATGTTAAGGTGAAGGGGACCAATGTAATAGCCCTTTTGATCGAGCTAAGAAAATCAGAAGTAATAGAGGAGAGTAGACCTCGGCTGGGGGTGAGATATAGCCTCCCTTCTCAGGTTCGCTTAGAGATCGATCTAAGGGGCGAAACGGCCGAGGAAGCCAAGAAAAGGATAGATAAGTACTTGGATGAGGCCCTCCTGGCTGGATTAGATCGGGTGAGGCTCATCCATGGCAAGGGGACTGGAGCCCTGAGAAAGAAGATTACCTCCTACCTTGAGGGTCACCCCATGGTTAAGTCAACCAGGCTCGGCGATTGGGGAGAGGGGGGGAGTGGAGTGACCGTGGTGGAACTAAAAACTTGACATTTCTGAATTTCCGTTTTAGACAGGATAAATAAAAATCATGTAAATCCTGTTATCCTGTCAGAAAATTCCTGCCGCAGGCGGTTAAGCTTATAAGGAGAGAGGCTTTGAGCCCCAGGTTAAGCCAGGAGCTAATAGACAAGATCAGGGAGAGCAATGACATCGTTGAGCTTATCTCCGAATACATCCCCCTGAAGAGAAGGGGGAAGAACTGGTTTGGCCTCTGTCCCTTTCACACCGAAAAGACCCCATCCTTCAGCGTAAACCAGGAGAAACAGATATATCATTGTTTCGGCTGTGGGGCAGGGGGGAACATCTTCACCTTCCTGATGGAACATGAGAAGATGGGATTTGGTGAGGCCTTGAGGTTCCTGGCCCGTAGGGCAAACATCCAAATCCCCCAATACGGGGTTCCCCGCCAGGAGAACGATCTTCTCTTCAAGGCTAATCAGTTTGCCCTCTCCTTCTACCAGTCCAAACTGAACTCCTCCTCCAAGGCGAAAGGCTACCTGCAGGAGAGGGGCTATGGGGAGGAGCTTTGGCAGGAGTTTAAACTCGGCTATGCCCCTCCGGGCTGGGACAACCTGCTGGGGGAGGCTAAGAGAAGGTTCCTCCCCCCAGATCTGCTATTCAAGGTGGGCCTGGCCGTAAAGAGCCAGAAGGGATCCGGATACTACGACAGATTCCGGGATAGGCTCATCTTTCCCATCTTCAACCTCTCTGGCGGAGTAGTGGCCTTTGGAGGGAGAACATTCCCTGGTGCGGAGGAGCCAAAATACCTAAACACCAACGAGACACCCATCTATCACAAAGGTTCACTCCTTTATGCCATCTTCAATACTAAGGAACACATCAGGAAAAAGGGATGGGCCTTAGTTGTGGAGGGATATACTGACCTTCTCACCCTCTACCAGGCTGGCTTCAGAAATGTAGTAGCCTCCCTGGGGACCTCCCTCACCTCAGGCCAGGCCAAGCTCCTCTCCAGGTACGCCTCCAAGGCGGTAATCAGCTACGATGCCGATTCCGCTGGAGAGGAGGCCTCCCAGAGGGGGGTGGAGCTTCTCTTAGAGGCCGGTTTGGAGGTAGAGCTGATCACCCTTCCTCCGGGGGAGGACCCAGATGGCCTGGTGAGGAAGGGAAAGGATAGATTCGCCAAATGCGTTGAGGAGCCGGAAAACTTCCTTGATAGCCGTTTAAGGAGGCTCAAGGCGAAGCATGATACCACCACTGTGGCTGGTAAGATGCGGACGATAAGGGAGATCGGCTCAACCCTGGCCTACATCAAAGATCCCTTGAGAAGGAGGCTGTGGGTAAAGAGGGCAGCCCAAAGCCTCCATATCGAGGAAGATCTTATCTCATCATCCCTACAGCAAAAAGGGGGAGAGAATACATCTCCTCCTCTCCGGGTGCCAGATAGGGCAGAAGTTGCCGTCCTTGGCTATCTCCTCTCTCATCCGCAGAAGGCTGGGTGGGTTAAAGAGAGGTTGGAAATAGATGAACTCAGGTCCTCCCAAGTGGCCCAACTCCTGAGTTCCATCTACCAGACAACCCAAAGGGGAGAGGAATTTTCACCTGCCTCCCTCATCGATGAGCACCCTGAGCTCTCCGGTTTGATCACTCAGGCCTCCTTCGGGGGGGAAGAGCCTGAGGAGGCCCTGACTGACTATGTGCGGGCTATCAAGGTAGAGGCCCTGAAGAGGAAGATGGCCCAGTTGAAGTCCCAAATGGAGGAACTCGAGGAAAGGGGAGAGGAGATCAAGGAGGAGGAACTGATGAGAGAATACCAGAGGCTCTCCTCCCAATTGAAGGAGAGTGCCTGATGTCCAAGGACTTCAGGCCAAGGGAGATTTCCAAGATAAGGAAACTGGCCGGGGGGAAAGGGCAGATAACCTATAATCAGTTAAGGGAGTTTCTTCCCCCGGAGGTTCTCGCCTCCGATGAGATGGATGACCTCTTGGCAATGATCAGGGAGGAGGGAATCAAGATCATCGACTTCGAGGAGGAAACACCCCTTCCAAAGAAGGAGAGATCCCCGGGGAAGAGCCCCCCGGCCAAGGCCTTGAAATACGATGATCCGGTCTGGATGTATATGAAGGAGATGGGAAATGTTCCTCTTTTGGATAGGGAAGGGGAGGTGAAGATCGCCAAGAGAATAGAGAAGGCCAACAACAGGATAAAGGGGGCTCTCCTCAATCTTCCCCTCTACATCAGGGAGCTTCTCAATATGGGGGAGAGGCTGCGCAGAGATCAACTGAGGGTAGACCAGATGGTGAAGCTCGACTTCAACCGATGGACCCCCCCGGCGGTTTCCTCCCGGAAGAGAAGGTGGATCTTGGCGCGGATGAATAGGGCCAGAAATTCCCTTAGCGAAGGGGGAAGAGGGGATAAGGCCAAAAGGGAACTGAACAAGCTCAACCTTCATCCCCAAGTGATCTCCCAGTTTACCGATAGCCTCCGCGCCCTGGTGAGGAGGATTGAAATCCTGGAGAAGGAAAAGGAGGTTGTCGGCTTAACCCTGAGGAGGATAAAGGAACATAAGGGCTTGACCTTAAAACCATTGGCTGGGGGGGTCCTGGCTAAGATAAGGGAGAGCAAAAGTAAACTGCGCAGGATAGAGGCTCAGTCAGGGGTAAAGATCTCCCGCCTCAAGGATGCCCTCAAAGAGGTGGATCAATGGATGAAGGAGAGGGAAAAGGCAAAACGGGAGATGATAGAGGCCAATGTTAGGCTGGTGGTAAGCATCTCCAAAGGCTATACCCACAGGGGGTTAGAATTTCTCGATCTTATCCAGGAGGGGAACCGGGGCCTGATGAAGGCTGTGGAGAAGTTCGATTACAGGAAGGGCTATAAGTTCAGCACCTATGCAAGTTGGTGGATAAAGCAATCCATTACCCGGGCCATAGCTGATCAGGCCAGAACCATTAGGGTCCCTGTGCATATGGTAGAGGCCATAAACAGGGTAGTTAAGACATCCCGCAAGCTGGTTCAGGAATATGGGCGTCAACCCTCCTTAGAGGAGGTTGCTCAGAGGTTAGACCTTCCGGTGGAGAGGGTGGCGGCTATGTTAAAGGCGGCCCAGGAGCCTATCTCACTGGATCGCCCCTTAGGGGATGACGAGGAGAGTCGCTTCCTGGACTTTATGGAGGATAAAAACGTCGAGTCCCCGGCCCATTCGGTGGCCATCCTTATGCTTCAGGAGCAGTTAGAGAGGACCCTTACCACCCTCACCCAACAGGAGGAGAAGGTGATCAGATTGAGGTTTGGATTGGGAGATGGGCGGCCAAGGACCTTGGAGGAGATAGGAACTATCTTTAACCTGACCAGGGAGAGGGTGAGACAGATAGAGGCCAAGGCCCTGCAGAAACTGAGGCATCCCAAAAGGGCCGAAAACCTAAGGAGGTTCTTTGACCTCTCCCCATAGCTTAGGTTAAATTAATGGGGTCAGGCTGAAAAATAGAAATTAGGTTTGATGGATTCGTTACGGGTAAACGCCTCGTATATACCCTCTTCTCCCTCAAATATCTCCTCGAGCGAGGGCCTCACTGCATGAAAATAGCAAAAAACAAGTCCTGATCCCACTTATCATTTCAAATCGGCGGCCATGAGCATCTCTATGAAGGGGAAGAAAACAGAGAAAGAAAAGAGGTTAGAACTGTACGAAATTTATAATTTTATTAACGTCCCCCTTTGTCTGATTCTAATCAGATAGAGATAGAGAGATGAGATAGAGAAAGCAGATAGAGACGAGAGACCGCTACACACACCCCTGGGGGATATCGCAAGGGTTGGCGTCAAAAGTAGGGTTCTAATGGTTCTACTTACCAATGCGATTGCTTCGTCGTCCCGAAAGCTTTGGGGACTCTTCGCTATGACAAAATAGAGTGAGGCCTAATAGCAACCTCCCGCAGATTTGGAATCTGCGGGAGGTTTAAGATTCCGGACAGGTCTAAATACTGTTCCTACGGACCTTTCTGGTGAGGTGTCAGATGAAGGCCTTACGGTTTAACCCCGTCAGGGCAGGAGCCCTGACGGCACAGAAGTCTGGTAGGGAGGATGTTCTTTTCCACCTGCTGCTTCTCTTAGGCCCATCCTCACCGCTGAGGCAAGGGTAGGTCAATTACCTCATCCTTATCCTTTTTGAATATGACCCCGGTTTTGGCTTCCGCTATCTTTCGTAGGGAGTTTAAGATATTGATAACCACCCCAGGGAAGACCATTTCCTCCACTGTCACCTGGCCTACGGTTAGCTCTTTGAGGTAGTTCTCCAAGAACTCCCACTCTTCCCTCATCTCCTTTAGCTGATCCCGGTAGATCCCGTTGAGAAATTCGATCTCCTGAAGGAGGTCCTTCTTCTTGGGGGGGAGTTCCCCCTCTTGCTCCTTGAGCTTCTGCAGATAAGTCAACTCCTTCCCCATCTGGACTCTTATCCTCTCCTTCATCGAGATCTTTCTCTTCAATCCCTCCAATTTATCCCACACCTCAGGGAGAAGTCCCACCTTAATGATAGTTGGGGTAGCATATCGGCTCCCGATGTTCCTTGCCCTTACTTCCCTCCCTGCGCTAATAGTTCCCCCTATTATCCAACCTCTCCCCTGGGTGACTATAACCCTTTGGTCAGCCTTTATGGTAGCGTTTCTGATCTCCTCACTTACCTCCACCAAACTGTGGCTAATCACAGTCTGATTGTTTATATACTTTGCTTTCACCCCACCGTAGGCGGAGACTATCCCCTTTCCCTCTCCAGTAATTCCCCCTTGGACGGTGATTACACCATCTGCCGTAACCTCTGCATCCTCAATCTCCCCCTCCACCAAGATGTCTCCAGAGACCCTAACTCGCTGCCCCCGCCGGATACTTCCCTCCACCTTGAGGGAACCCTCACAGGTGAGGTCTCTGCTCATCCGGTCAATATCACCTGAGATGACCTCTGTCGGAACCGCCTTCATCTTTCCTCCTCAGGCGCTAGATCACAAAGGAAGGAGATGAGCTCAGCGGCAAGTCGGTAAAGGATGATATCTTTTTCTTCCTGATCCCTTTCCATTGTATCGATGGGGCCTCTTAATTGTCTATTTTCCATTGATAATTGACAATTTTTTTCTCGCTCACCCCTTGAGGTCTATAGTTCCCTCCCGGGGGGAGATGAGAAATGAAAGCGGAGAAAGGGAGATCTTCCTCTGCCAGATAAGTGGGGCAGAGAGCCTAAGACCTAAGATCTTTAGCCTTTTCCTCAGTTCCGGTAACCTCTCCTCAAGGAGGGAATCTGTCTTTTCCTTCTCAGTCCAAACCTTTAGGAGAACCTTCTCTCCATCCAAAAGGGCCTCGATCTCAACCCTGCCTACTCCTCTGGTCTCCCCCAAAAGCTTTAACCATAATGAGTTATCTCTTCGCTCGATCTTTAACTGGCAGGTCTGAATCTTATTCCCCTCCTGTATGGGGATCTGTTGATAGGTTATAGCCTTTGAGTTGTGAGATAGGGATTCCAAATCCCCGATATATTTCATTTTTTCGATTGTATTCCTCAGCCGGTGATGATCTTTTGAGGGATTTCCCTTTATCAGAGAGGAGAGCTTCAGCAGAGCTTTATCCTTCTCCTGGGGAAGCCTCTTTAGCTTGGCGGGCAATTCTGGGTCATCTGGACGAATGGGAAGGTGGCTTAGGGCCTCACCCAGGTGGGCGGAGAGATGGATAAGCTCATCTATCTTTTGTCCAATAAGGAGGTCTTCTCCCTTAAGGGCCTCAAGCATTTCGGGAGAAGGGGAAGTTCGCATCTTTTTGCAAAGGATGGCAATTCTTATTCTGACTGAACTTTTCTCTTCCCCAAGGAGGGGAGAGACCCTTTCCCATAGGGAGAGGAGGCTCTCCATCTCCTCTCTGTTTAGGGGGAGGTTGTGGGAGAGGAGGGCCTGGGCCAGAGCTCTATTAAGCTGGGTGGGCTTGAAGCCAATCTCCCTTAGGCGGAAAGTGATTTCATCCGAGGGACTCTCCTTGAGCAGGGTTAAGGCCAAAGGAAGGCCCATCCTCTTCACCTTTGCCCGAAAGCGCTCTCCTTTCCTCAGTCCGCTGTGATTTTCGGCTACAAGGTTTAGTCCCCTTATTCTCACTATGGCCTTATCGGGAGGGAGCAATCTTACAACCCGTCCTCTGAGAACATTGCCCTGCTTTAACCCGGAAAGGAGATCTTCAACAGGTCGTTCTGATATGTAGAATAAGGGTTTATCCTTTGTCTTCTGAGTTTTCATCCTTAAACGGTCACATCAATGAATTTGCCTCGCCCATTTGAGGAGGGACTCTTTTCTGGGGGTTCCTCCTTTCCTTCCTTCTTCGGAGGGTGTTCCTCCTTTTTCTTCTCCTCTTCCTTCTCTAAGAGCTGGGCAAATCTCCTCTTCTCCGATTCGTTGGGTTGGTGTCCCACCCCCTGCACCCGGTCGATATTGCCTGGCTCCGGCAGGTTTCTGGGGAAATCTATCGATTCAGGCATCTCTCTTCAAAGCTATAATCCCGATTTATCGGGACATTTTTTAGGTGAAATTTTTTTGGATTCCTTTTATACCAGTAATTTTCGGTGTTTAATCACGCAGTTGTCGAGGTCAAGAGACCTCTCCCCCGGGGATTGGTTAATTGCCCCTATTGAAGTGGCATCTCTCTCTTAGGCCTCTTCAGGTTGTAAAACCCTTCCTAACCTTACGCGTAGTTTAATGATCACCTTGGTGTGGATTTGACAGACCCTGGACTCGGATAGGTGAAGCACCTCCCCAATCTCCTTGAGGGTTAACCCCTCATAGTAGTAAAGGGCCATCACCATTCTCTCCTTCTCGGGCAAAGAGCTGAGGACTTGGGCGATGACCTCCCTTAGTTCCACCTTCTCCGTGTTTGCCAGGGGTGAAGGGGAATTGCTGCTCAAACTATCTAAGAGGGTCACCCCTCCACCTCCATTGGGGGAGTATTGAAATTGTTCTAAGGAGAGGGGAGAGATCCCCCTGGCCTCATCCAGTCTATGGTAAAGCTCCTCCACAGTTATCCCCATCTCCTGGGCCACCTCCTCGTCGGTGGTCATCCTTCCCAGCCTCTGCTCTAAATTTCGGTAGGTTCTCTCCAGTTCCCGTGCCTTCTCCTGGACGGTTCTGGGAGCCCAGTTGACTGACCTCAGCTCGTCCAATATCGCCCCCCTTATCCGGTAGATGGCGTAGGTCTCAAAGTTTATTCCCTTCTGGGAGTTATACTTGTCGATCGCCTCCAACAGGCCGATCGTGCCGGCACTTATCAGATCATCCTTCTCTAAACAGGGGGGAATGCTGATCAACATCCGGTTTACCACATACTTAACCAGACGGGCATACTTTAAGAGTAACTTTTCCCTTTGAGAGTTATCCATCTTCTATTAGCTCCGGATTTCCTCCTCTGAGGTGGTCTCCTCCTCGGCCAAGGCGGAGACAACCATTCTCCCTATTATCCCCCCTAAAAATCTGACTTCATAGAGGAAGAAGAGATAAACTGCCAGGGTCCGCACCAATATCTTCACTATTCCCACACCAAAGAGGAGGCCGAAGAGGGCAGTGACCGCGGCCAGGAAGAAGGCAAGGGCTTTGGCCAATCTGTTGATTATCTGGTTCATTCACTAAATGGGTCACGCTTTATCAACCTCTGGGCAAGGGAGGCGATCCCCTGGGAGGCGGGTGAATGGGGGAAGGCGAGGTAAAATGGTAGCTGCTTGGCCACTGACCGGGGAACCGACTGGTCAGATGGGATAAACCCCAAATCCTCTACCTTTACCTTGAGGAACCTTGCGGCTACCAGTCCAATCCTTTCTATTACCTCAGATGCCTCCCTTTTTCCCTCAGCCATATTAACCACTAAGGGCAGTTGTAAGGTTGGCTGCCGCATTGAGATAACCTTTATGGTGGCATAGGCATCTGTGATGGAAGTTACCTCTGGAGTGGTGACTACTATGGCCAGATCTGAGGCCAGAACGAAGTCCAACACATTAGGGCCCAGGCCAGGGGGGGGGTCTATGAGGAGAAAATCGGTGCCCTGGCCTAAGAGCCTGAACTCTTTGATCAGCCTTTTCATTTCCCCCTCCTCCAGTCTGGTGAGATCATCCACCCCCGAACTGGCGGGGATGATCTGAATTCCTTGGGGGCCCTCTACCAGGATCTCCGATAATCCCTTTGTCCCCAGGAGAACATGCTGAAGGGTAAATGGTGGATTCACCCCAAAGAGTAGATCCACATTGGCCAGACTCAGATCCCCATCAAAGACCATTACCCTCTTCCCTCTTTGGGAAAGGGCAACTGCTAAACTGGCCACCAGATTGGTCTTCCCCACTCCTCCCTTTCCGCTGGGGAAGGTTATCATATAAGAGCTCTTTCTCATAGGGTCCTCTCTCCCATAATTATCTCGGCTAAAGGTCTGCTCTCTGCTGCCCAAAGATCCTCTGGTATCCTCTGCCCATTAGTAAGGTAAGAGACCGGCCTCTTTGTCTTAACAATGGTCTCCACCATCCCTCCCGGGGAGAGGGTCTCATCCAGTTTGGTGAAGAGGAGCTTCTGGATAGGTATGGAGTGAAATCTTCTCCAGGCCTCCAGATTGTCCTCCGGCTTAGTTGCCGTGGAGAGGACAAGATGGGTCTCGGGCGGAGGATGCCGGTTAAGAAAGGATTTTAACTCTGAGATTTGGTCGCTATCCTGATAGCTATGGCCCGCAGTGTCTACAAAGACAAAGTCCCGATCCCTGAAATCTCTCAGTGCTTTCCCCATACTCCCTGGAGTCTTGGCCACCTGCAGGGGGATGCCCAGGGCCTGGGCAATCTCCTCAAGCTCTTCCCCTGCTGCCGGGCGGAAGGTATCTATGCTTATGAGAGCTACTCTCCTTTTCTCCAGAAGTGAGAAGCTAACAGCCAGCTTAGAGATGGTTGTGGTCTTCCCCACCCCGGTGGGCCCAATGAGGGCGACAACATTTGGCCCCTTGGGCTTCCTCCTGATCCCCTCTGAAGGCAGGAGTAAGCTCAGTTGGGAAAGGACCTGGCTTTTTAACTCATCCCCATCTGCCTCCGGAGAGAGCACCTTCCTCAGGTTGTTGATCAACTGGAGGGAGGCCTCCTCCCCGATTCTTCGACCCAGAAGCTCGAGGTAGAACTTGGAGAGGGGTGATTGATTAAGGGGGGGGGATGCAGCCAGGGTCTGGGAGATGGAATCCAACTTCTCCCTTATCTGATCTAAGGCATCGTATATCCCCCCTGTTCTACCCCCTGGCCTCTGCAGGGGTGGGTAGTCGACATCGGAAGCCGCGGTTATCTCCACCTTCCCCTTTGCCTGCTCCGTCTTGAGGATAACGGCTTCGGGGCCAAGTTCCCCCTTTATCCTGCTCAGCGCCTCCCTCACCGAGGGGGCGGAAAATACCTTAACCCTCATCTTCCAATCCTATCATCCCAATGGAGTTTACCTTTGTGGAAGGGGCAATCTCCTTATAGGAGAGAACGACGAGGTTGGGGAGGATCCCTTCCACCAACCGGCGGAGGTGAACCCTTATGTTTGCCGGGCAGAGGATCACGGGCTGTTGATTGACCGGGGCAAACTTCTCCAGTTTAGCGGAGATGTTATCGAAGAGCTTACGGACTAAATTTGGCTCTAAGGCCAGGGTTGCCCCTGTCTCCGACCTCTTAATGGAGTCAGAGAGGAGCTGCTCTAAATTGGGGTCGAGGGTGAGGCATTTTATCTCCCCCTTCTCATCGGAGAACTGTTTGCAGATGGAACGGGAGAGGGCCTGTCTCACATATTCGGTCAGTTGATCTATATCCCTGACCATAGGCCCATAGTCGGCCAAGGTCTCCAATATGGTCACCAAGTCCCTGATGCTTATTCGTTCCTTTAATAACCTCTGCAGGACCTTCTGCACCCCCCCTATCCCCATCACCTTGGGGATCAGCTCCTCCACCACGGCGGGGTGGCTTTCCTTTATCCCGTCTATGAGGTTCTGCACATCCTGACGGCCGAGCAACTCGTCGGCATGGGATCTGATCACCTCTGAGAGATGAGTGGCCACCACCGCTGGGGGTTCAACCACGGTGTAGCCAGCCCTCTCTGCCTTCCCCTTCTGGGAGGGATCTATCCAAGAGGCTGGAAGGCCGAAGACCGGCTCAGATGTGGGCGTTCCCTCTATTTCACCCTTAGCTAATCCAGGGTTCATAGCCAGGAGACATCTTCCCTTTAGCTTTCCCTTGGTTACCTCTGTCCCCTTTATCTTGATCAGATAGACATCGGGTTCAAGCGCGACATTGTCCCGGATCCGGATAGGGGGGACGATAATTCCCAGTTCCAGGGCGGAGCGACGGCGGATCATAGAAACCCGATCCAGGAGATCTCCCCCCTGTTCCCTGTCTACTAAGGGGATTAGGCCATATCCTATCTCCAGTTCCATAGGGTCTATATGGAGCAGTTGCTTGATGTCCCCCATTTCCTCTTTCTGGGGTAGGCCTTCAGTCTCTGGGGGTGGTAATTCCTCCGCCTTCCTCTGAGCTTGCCGGGAGAAGTAGGCGATGCTCCCCGCTGCGGCGGAAAGGATAAGAAAGGGAACGGTGGGCAAGCCAGGGACTAACCCACAGAAGAGAAGGGTGATGGCCACCAGGCCTATGGCCTTCGGCTGCACCAATAACTGCTTAATTATGTCGGCGCCCATATTGGCCTCGGCAGCAGCTCTGGTGACGATTACCCCTGCTGCAGTGGAGACAATCAGGGCCGGGATCTGGGCTACCAATCCATCGCCGATGGTGAGGAGGGTATAGGTGTGCAGGGCAGCAGATACGGGCATTCCCCTCTGGAGCACGCCAATGGTCAGGCCTCCCAGTATGTTGATTACGGTGATGATGATGCCGGCAATGGCATCTCCCCTGACGAACTTAGATGCCCCGTCCATTGCCCCATAGAAGTCGGCCTCCCTGGCTATCTCCATCCTCCTTTTTTTGGCCTCATCGTCATCGATCAGCCCGGCATTGAGGTCTGCATCAATGGCCATCTGTTTTCCGGGCATGGCATCCAGGGTGAACCTTGCCGCCACCTCAGCTATCCTGGTGGCCCCCTTGGTGATAACCACAAACTGAATGACCACTATCACCAGGAAGATGACTATTCCCACCACAAAATTTCCCCCTATAACGAAGTCGCCAAAGGCAAGTATCACATCTCCCGCATAGGCCTTCAGCAGAATAAGCCTGGTGGTGGATACATTGAGGCCAAGCCGAAAGAGGGTGGCCACCAGCAGAAGGGAGGGGAAGACCGAGAAGTCAAGGGGCTTCAGGGTGTACATAGAGACCAGGATGATGATCAGGGAGAAGGTGATATTGAAGGTCAAGAGGATATCTATCAGCTTAGGAGGCATAGGGATGACGATGAGGGTAATGACCATAATCACCCCAATTGCCGCAATGGTGTCTCCCCGCTTGGCCAGCAGGGAGACGAAACTGTTTTCTGGAAGGCGTTTACTCATTGGTTTCTGTTGCCTTATCTTCGCTAAGGTGCCTGAACTTTGAGGCGATATTTCATTCTGGTAACCACGGACTTGCAAGGAGTCTCTTTGTGGATGATAACATCCACAAAGAGCGTGCAGCCCCATCTGTACAGATTCGATGCTTCGTTAACTTATTGCCTTGTTCTTTAACCTATAGAGGTAAGAGAGAACCTCGGCTACTGCCTGGTAGAGGGCAACGGGTATCTCCTCACCTATTTTGACCTTTCTGTAGAGGAGTCTAGCCAGCTTTCTGTCCTCTACAATGGGAACCCTATGTTTCTTAGCCAAATCCAGGATCTTTTGGGCCAGAAGCCTGGCCCCCTTGGCCACCACCTGAGGGGCAGACATCTTGTCGGGATCATACCTGAGGGCCACGGCTAAGGTGGTAGGGTTAGTGATGATCACATCAGCCCGGGGGACCTCCTTCATCATTCTCCTCCTGGCCAGTTCCCTCTGAACGCTTCTTATCCTCCCTTTGATCAGTGGATCGCCCTCATACTGTTTCCTCTCCTCTTTGACCTCCTCCTTGGTCATTCTCAATTTCTTTTCGTAGTCCCACTTTTGAAAGGCGTAGTCAATTGCCGCCAGGATCAGAAATGCCACGGAGACCCTCAATCCCAGGAGGAGAGCGATCCTTCCTATAATCCTCAACATCGCATTCAGCCCCATCTGGGAGAGGAGGAGGAACTGAGTTAGCTTCCCCCTTATGGTGAGATAGCTGATTGTCCCGATGATGACCAGCTTGATGACTGCTTTGGGGAGTTCAAAGAGCCCCTTAATAGAGAAGAGCTTCTTAAGTCCGGAAGCCGGATTGAGGGCGCTCAGCTTTGGCTTCAATGGTTCAGTGGTGAAGAGGAAGCCGATCTGGGCCAGGTTTGAGGCTACCCCGGCGATGGCTACGGCCAGAAGGAAGGGAGCCAATAGAGCAAAGACTTGCTTGAGGATGAAGCAGAAGTAAGAATATAGGTTGACCTGGTTGAGTTGAATGGCGAAACCCTGGGAGAGGAAGAAACGGAATATATCCATTAACCTTCTGCTCATACCAGTGGCTAAGAATCCCAGGGCGGCCAAACTGGCCAAGAGGATGAGGGCCGAATTTAGCTCGCTGCTCTTGGCTACATTCCCCTTCTCCCTGGCCTTCTGTCTACGGCGGAGGGTCGCCTTCTCTGTCTTTTCCTGAAAGGAGTCCTCTGGCATACTGCTTCCCTTTTAGAAATAGCTCACCACGGACAGGCTAAGCAATTGTCAATTGATAATTGATCATTGGTAATTGTATCGCTTCTACTCAGGGGGCCAAAAGCCTGAGCAGGGTGGTGATCTCCCCTCCTAACCCCCTGAAGAGCTGATGTAAATTGCCCACCAGGAGGGGAAGGCCAAAGGCCAGAGCCAGAAAGCCAACTCCGATGCGGATGGGATAACCGATGATAAAGACATTCATCTGAGGGATAGCCCTGGCCATCAATCCCATTATCAGGTCACTGAAGAGAAGGGCCGCTATGGCTGGAGCACCCAACCTAAGGGCTATGACAAAGACATCTTTCGTTGAGCCTATCAGATGGGGAAGAAGGGAGGGACCTAAGGATGCCCTCCCCAAGGGGATAACCCTCAGGCTGGAGTAGAGTCCGGAGATGAGGAGATGATGTCCATTCATGGCCAGGAAGACCAAGATGACCAGGAGATATTCAAACTTTCCTATGATGGGTACCCTTTGCTGAGATTCGGGATCAATGGAGGAGACGATAGCAAACCCCATCTGGTAACTGACTATCTGGCCGAAAAAGACTACGGCTTCAAAGAGCAGAAAGACGGCAAACCCTAAGATAATGCCGATAAGAAGTTCCTTAACTACAGCGAGGGCTATGGGCAGAGGGCTATCCGGGACCGGTGGTGGAGATGGGATAAAGGGCAAAAGGAGACCAGCCAAAATCAGGGAGAATCCAACCTTCGTTCTCTTGGGGATGGCCCTGTTGCCAAAGAAGGGAGCAGTAAATATCAGCCCTACTACCCTAATGAACAAGAGGCTAAAGGCCAGGAGGGAACGGTGATCTAAGTAGGAGAGGTTCATATTCAGCCGATATAGGAGAGGAGATTAATGAGGAGATGGGAGGTGAAGTCGAGCAGCTTAGCTACCATCCAGGGGAGAAAGATAATGAGGGCTACGGCAACTGTCAGGATTTTGGGTATGAAGGTTAAGGTCATCTCGTGAATAGAGGTTACCGCCTGGAATATGCTGACTAAAAGCCCGACTAAAAGCCCGGATAGGAGCATGGGGGCAGCCACCAGAAGGGTTGTGATCAAGGTCTCTCGAAAGAGGGAGAGGAATGTCTCTGGGCTCATATATTATCCTTTGTAATGTTTCACCACGGAATCTCACGGGGAAAAGCAATTAAGAATTGAGAATTAAAAATGAAGTTTATACTGGTTATTCCTGGTTCCCGAACCCTGTAAACTGATTACTGATCCCTGTTTTTCTGTGCAAGTCTGTGGTGAATTATCACTATCCTTTTAGTGAAAGCTCATAATCAAGGATCTCACCATCAAATTCCATCCATCCACCATTACAAAGAGAAGGATCTTGAAGGGCAGAGAGATCATTATCGGGGGAAGCATAAGCATCCCCATAGACATAAGCACGCTAGCCACCACCATATCTAAGATGAGAAAGGGCAAATATATGAGAAAGCCCATCTGGAAGGCCGTCTTCAGCTCACTGATGATGAAAGCGGGGATGATGACATAGGTGGGAAGATCGGACGGCCCCTTGGGCCTCTCTATTTTGGCGAAATGGACAAAGAGGGCCAGATCCCTCTCCCTTGTCTGTTTGAGCATAAAATCCCTGAGTGGTTGGATCCCCCTGTCATAGGCCTCTTGTTGGTTTATCTCCTTGGCCAAAAATGGCTTAAGTGCCTGGTTGTTAATCTGGTTGAAGACGGGGACCATTATAAAGAGGGTGAGGAAGAGGGCTAAGCCTATCATTACCTGGTTGGGGGGCATCTGCATAGTTCCCATAGAGCGTCTCAATAGGGAGAAGACGATGATTATGCGGGTAAAGGAGGTTAAGGTAACCAGGATGGCGGGGGCCAAGGAGATGACGGTGAGGAGGAGAAGTATTTGGATGGCAGTGGAGACATTCTGTGGGGTTTCTCCTCCCCCCAGAGGAAGTTGAGGAAGGGGAAGTGCCTGTGCCTGCGAGGAGAGGAGAAGCAATAGGGAGATCAACAAAAGGGACCTCTGCAAAAAAGTTGATTTAACCTTTTTCCGTGAATATTTGCTTCCCAAGATTTAAACCTCCTTGATTATAATTGAAGGCTGATCACGCCGTTACTTCAGAGAGGAGTTGACAAGCTTCTCCAACTTCCCTATTCTCTCCTGAATCTTTCTCAGGTTCCCCTGAAATTCGGATTGAAGGTATGTCATCTTCTTAAGCGATATCCCACCCTTGAATTTGGAGAGGAACCTATCCAACTGTTGGGAAAACCCGCTCGGACGATCTGGAGTTCCGAGGTTGGCCTCTGGCCCATTCTCCAGCTCAGTTATCAGGCTTATCTCAGATGATGTCACCCCCAGAACCAAGAACTTATCGGCTACCTTTACCAGATAGAGGGCCCTTTTGGGGAGAAGCATTTGGTGGGAGATGACTTGCACCATCCCGGAGCGGGTGCCTGAAAAGGGGCTATGGAGGTTGAGCTTCTTGAGAAAGAAGATGAGCAGGATAACTAATCCCAGAACAAGGAAGAGCGAGCCGATAGTCTTGCCCGCCAGGCCCCAGAAGCCTACGGAGGAGAGGGGGATAGGTTCCTGATAGGAGAGGGGAGAGGGAGGCCCCTGGGGATTTAGGGCAGAGCTTATAAGAAACAGGAAGGTCATCTGAGACTCTTTATCCTCTCTGTCGGGCTAATGAGAGAGGTTATCCTCACCCCAAAGTTCTCGTCGACAACCACCACCTCTCCCTGGGCTATGATCTTGTTGTTAGCCAGGATCTCCACCGGACTCCCCACCATCTTATCCAGTTCAATCACTGAACCTGGGCCAACTTCCAGAAGTTCCTGGATAGTCATTGATGTCTTTCCCAGTTGCACGGAGATGGGTAGGTTAACATCCAGGAGTATCTCCATATTGTTGGCCTTGCCGCTGGATGGCTGAGGTTGAATCTGGTCAAATTGGACATCCTGAACTACCACCTCTTCCTGTGGGGCTGGTCCCTCAGCAGAGGGGGTATCCTCCTCTGGCCATTCTAAGTTGGCATCAGGATCCGGTTGATTTTCAGAGGCTTTGCTCTTTTCCCCTGACTCTTCTTCTGTAGGCTTCTCATCCTCCTCTCCCCCCGTAGCAGCGGAGGCCTCCTCCTTCTCTTCCTCTGGATTTTTGGCTATCTCAGGATTTTCATTCTTTCCCTGACTCATATCCTTCTCGTTTTCCTCTGGGTTCTTATCCATCTCTGGACTTTCTTGCTCCTCCTCCGACGGTGGAGGATTCCCTTTTCCCTTTTTACTCGACATCTTTCACCTCTCCTTCTTTGAAAGTTGAGGATACTACCACGGCCGTTCTTCCCCGGTAGATCCCAGGGCGGGCGACGAATTTCGGTCTTCCCTTCACCTCAACTATCAGATCATCATCTATGTGGTTTCCCAGACGAATGATGTCCCCTGCCTGAAGGTTAATCATATCCCTTACAGTCAGATGAACCTCACCCAACCTTGCCTCCACGGGGACCTCCACTGGACCTAAGTTTTCCCTTAACTTCTGTGATTGATCTTCCTCTGGAGGGGAGATCTCCCTCTCCTCCCCTACCTTCCTCTGCCCCAGGATAGCCACCAGGGATTTGAGAAGTTTGGAGTTATAGCAAAAACTCAGGGGGTGGTGAGTTTCCGATCCCTTTCCCAGGGTCAATTCATAGACTACCATCATTGCGTTCTCCAGGTCAGAAGGTGAGCCCACAATTGAGGGGTCGGTTCCCTCCTCTTCGATCTTAGGATAAAAGGGAGTTATCCTCTCCCAGGTTGATTTGAACTCCTCGAGCATGCCCTCCACCAGCTTGCGCATAAACTTACTTTCCATATGGGTAATCATCCCGTTCGGCGAAGGGGGACTGCCCGTCCCCCCGAAGAGGAGGTCAACAAGAAGGAAAACCAGGTTTGGAGAGGAGTCTATGATCAGGTTGCCATCGTAGGGTTTAAGCCTTATCAGGTTTAGGTAGGTAGGGTTAGCGCGCGATTTTATAAACTCCCCAAGGGGGATGGTATTGATCGTAGCCAGGTTGACTGTCAGTTCAGCCTTCACAGCCCTGAGGAGGAAACCGCTCAACGACTTAGCAAAGTCAGTATGAACTGTCTCCAGTATGCGCAAAGACCCTTTGGGGATGATGTTCTGTTGGCGGAAGTCATAGGGGATCGCCTTCCTTTCAGAGCCAAGGGGTTTCCCCTCTTGGGGTTTATCCCCTGATACCGATGATACTAACTGGTCTATCTCCTCCTGGGATAAGATGCCCGGCATAGTTCCTTCCTATTGGAATAATTGTTCACCACCGATAGCCACGGACTGGCACAGAAAAAGATTTGAAATGGGCAAGTTGCTATTCGTTAAAAAAAACATCTGTACTACAATCTTGCAAGATCTTGTTTTTTTGACAAAGTTAATCAGGCTGCTTTTGCGAGAGCGGTATATCTCTAACCCGAATTATTCATAAACTGATAGCGAATT
>DAOVCL010000129.1 GCA_030670005.1 Candidatus Zixiibacteriota bacterium
GGTAAAATTTTTCTTGACAGCCTTGACCCAAGAGGCTATAATAGCCCTCAATTGGAAAGAGGATCATAAGTGAGATTGAACTCTATAACACTCGTGGTTATCCCCCATAAGGAGGAAAGATCTGTGTGGGAGAAGTCCTTCTCCCCGGTTTCTCTCTTCCTTCTCTTAACTTTTCTTCTCCTTTTTCTTGGGGGATGGATATTCCTTGCCCAATCCTATCTCTCCCGCGCTTATCAGAGTATGAGGCTAAGGAGGCTCTCCGAGGAGAATGAGATCCTCAGGACAAGGCTCTCCCGATTTCAAGATCGGGTCCAGGAACTGGATCTCCAGATGGCCCAGATCACCCAGAGGGAGAAGTCACTGAGGATAGTGGCCGACTTACCAGATATTAGTCCCCAGGTAAGGGAGGTGGGGGTGGGAGGAGAAGGGGGTGGACCCCCAGATCCTCTCTTCTTCTATGATGAGGAAGCTGCCCAACAAACGGAAGACATCAGCCTTAGCCTGGAAAGGCTCCTTCGCCAGACCAAACTGGAGAAGGAGAGTTTGGCAGAAATCTGGAAAAGCTTAGAAAATAAAAGATATCTGCTCTCCCATACCCCATCAATTAAACCTACTGTTGGCTACATTACCAGGGGATTTGGCATGCACATCGATCCCTTCACCGGCCAATTGAGGCCTCACTATGGCATCGACTTTGCCGCCAAGGTGGGAACGCCGGTTTGGACAACCGCCGATGGCCGGGTGGCAAACATAGGCTGGGACCGAAGTGGATTTGGCACCTATATCGAAGTTGACCATCGTAAGGGGTTTCAGACCTACTATGCCCATCTCTCCAAGGTAGAGGTCAGCTTGGGGGAGGAGGTGAAGAGGGGACAGCTCATTGGTCGGGTAGGCAACACCGGAAGGTCCACCGGTCCCCACCTTCACTACGAGGTAAGGGTAAATGGCTCACCGGTAAATCCACGCAACTACTTCTTCCCGGAAAATATAGTCGATTGAGGCAGATGTATAGTTCGCTTCGGGTTATATTAACCAAGGGAGGTCGACCAAGAGAACGGCTCTCATTCCCTTAACCAGCCTGTTAGCTCATCATCCACCCTGACATTCGACCTTGACAATCCCCCTTATTAGTCCTACCTTGAACTTAGCCGCCTGCGGCGGGGCTTTTTTGACGGGATAACAGGATGAATAGGATTTTTATTCATCCCCTCCATCCCGTCTATTATTGTAACCCGCATTTGGATCGTAACATTCAAATCAGCTACCAGCGGCACATTTGAATTGTGGGACCTGTCTGCGTGCCTGCCTGTACCAAGCACGGCAGACAAGCACCGCACAGGCAGGGAGGCCTCCAGACCTTTCAAGAGCTGTCAGGAGGTAACTCCTGACAGCACACTTTTAAAAATGGAAATATCTATAATTTCAGGGTGTTATGAGAATCCTTTCCAAATATATTTTGCGAGAGCATATCAGCCCCTTCCTCTTTGGCTTAGCGGTCATCACCTTCATTTTGGTGGTAGATTTTATCTTAGAAATAGCCAACCTGATCATAGGAAGAGGGGTAAGTGCCTCCACTGTGCTGGAATTATTTCTCTTTAATTTAGGATGGATGTTCGCCCTCTCCATCCCTATGTCCGTGCTGGTGGCGACTCTAATGGCCTTTGGCCGACTCTCCGGGGACAACGAGATAACTGCCATAAAATCATCAGGGATAAGCCTCTATCGAGCTGTATCTGCCCCACTTATTGTCTCCCTTGGGTTGGCCTTTCTCCTCATCCTCTTCAACAACTATGTTCTCCCCTGGACAAACCACCGAGCCAGGATCTTGGGGGCCCAGCTGGGGAGGAGGAGGCCGACCTTGGGGTTAAAGGAAGGGGTCTTCATTGATGACTTCCCCGGCTATAGCATCTTGGTGAGAAAGGTGCACCAGAAAAGCTCTCAGATCGAAGGAATCACCATCTATGAGGAGAAAGGCAGAAGATCACCCCGCACTATCTTGGCCCGGAAGGGCAACCTCTCCTTCTCCCCTCAGGGAAATTCCCTTACTTTAGATCTATATAATGGGGAGATACATGAGATTGATCAGGATGACCCAAGCAGATATAGGAGGTTGACCTTCAAGAAGTATACCCTAACCCTGAAAGGGGCTGGGGAAGGAGTAAGCAGGATTAACCAAGAATACAGAGGGGATAGGGAGATTGGCATTGGGGAGCTCCTCCGCAGGGCTAAGGTGGAGGAAGAGAAGATGACAAGGGAAAAGAGGGCTATCGATAACATATTGGAGGGAAAAGGGATCTCCCCCCATAAGGGGTTAAGAGAGGAGCTTCTGAAACAGGATCCAAAGACCCTCTCGCTCATCCAGGGAAAGGAGAGGGTGATAGATTACGCCCGTAAAAGGAAGAACAGCTATATGGTTGAGGTTTACAAGAAGTTCTCCATCCCCTTTGCCTGCTTAGTCTTCATCTTAATTGGCGCCCCCTTAGGTGTTATGGCACACAAGGGGGGCATTGGGGTGGGCATAGGTCTTAGCTTAGGTTTTTTCCTCCTCTATTGGGCTTTCCTTATTGGAGGAGAGGAACTGGCAGACCGTAACCTCATCCCCCCCTTCTGGGCTATGTGGGCTCCCAACTTGATTATAGGGGGAGCCGGTTTCTACCTTTTGAGCAGAAGGGTAAGGGAGACCAAGTTTTTTTCCTGGCCACAGCTTAAGCTGTGGCTGAGGAGGTTCATCGGCCTACCAACCTCCAGTCGCCCCTCCTCCACCACTTGACCCCCCACCAAATCCGCCAAATCCACCGCCAAATCCCCCCCCTCCAAAGCTCCCTCCACTCCAGAACCCCCTCCCCATCCCCATTCCCAGGAGGAAGGGGAAGAGAAATCTCCCTCTCAGGAGGAAAATGAGAAAGAAGAAGAAGACAAAAGCTGAGATGAGGCCTCCACAGTGGGGGCCAGATGCTGGTCTGTAGGGGGTTAACCTGTTTCCCCCTTGATCGGATAACTCCACCCCATATTCTGAGGCTATCCTCTGGGCCAGGGCAGCAGTCCCCAGGTAGAGCCCTTTCCCATAATCACCCACCCTGAAATAGGGAAGCATAACCTCCCTTATTATCCCACCACAGAACCCATCAGGAAGGGGCCCCTCCAATCCATATCCAGGTTCTATCCTTACCTTCTTGTTGGCTATGGCAAGGAGGATGAGAACCCCGTTGTCCTTACCCTTTTGGCCAATTCCCCATTTTTGGAAAAGCTGGTTGACAAACTCCTCAGGTCCCAACTCACCTAAGGATTCAACCGTAACCACTGCTATCTCCGCCCCCGTCTTCTCCTTTAACTGTTTAGCCAGGTATTCGATGCGGGAGGCATAATCTCCACCTACCACCCCGGCGAAATCGCTTACATAGCCTACAGGCTGAGGGATCTTCTGCCCAAAGGATGGCGAAAAAAGGGAAAGAAGGATGAAAAAGAGGGGAATCTTTATCCTTCTCATCTGCTCACCAGTTGGTAGTAGAGATCGGGCCTTCTATCGGAGAAGAGATCGTTCTCCTGGGTTACGGCCTTATCCTTAGCCATTGAGGGATCAAGATCGACTATCCCCACCTCCTCCTCTTCCAAAGAGGCTTGCAGGAGAAGCTCACCTCCAGGGCCGGTTATCTGGCTTTCCCCGGTGAATTTCAACTCCCTCTCTCCCCTTTTTTCCCTTCCAATACGATTGGCGGTGACGATGAAGACCCTATTCTCTATCGCTCTGGTAATCATAGCCCTCTGACACCAGGGGAGAACAAGGTTGGCCGGCTGGCAGATTATCTCCGCCCCCTTGAGGGCCAAAATCCTGGCTGCCTCGGGGAATATCCAGTCAAAGCAGATCATCAACCCCACCTTTATTCCCCTTACATCATAGACGGAAAAACCCTCTCCTCCGGAGGTAAACCACCTTTTCTCCTTGGCGAAGAGATGAACCTTCCGGTAAATTCCCTCCACACCAGGAGGTCCAACCAGAATGGCGGAGTTGAATAAACCTCCCTCATATCTCTCCGCTAATCCGGCAACCACAAAGGTCCCCCTCCTCTGGCAGAATTCGGCCAGAGCCTGTGATGTCCTTCCCTGAGGGATTTCCTCGGCAAGGCCCTCCAACTCCCCCTTTGAGGTAAAGAGATACCCGGTGTTGAAAAGCTCCGGAAGAACAAGTAGCTCGGCCTCTTTGCCCTCCATAATGGTCAATGCCCTCCTTATATTCCCCTCCACATCCCCAAACCTTGGTTCCATCTGAACGAAGCCGACCCTCATCTCCTATGTCCCCAACTGCCAGGAGGAAAGATACTCAACCTGTTCAGGTGTGAGCTTATCTATCCTTATTCCCATTGAACTGAGCTTGAGCTCGGCGATATGGCTATCTATCTGAGCCGGGATCTTATAGACCTTTGGTTCAAGATTTCCCGCTTCCCTCTTCAGGTACTCGGCCGCCAGGGCCTGATTGGCAAAGCTCATATCCATCACGGACGCCGGATGTCCTTCGGCGGCAACCAGGTTAATCAACCTCCCCTGGCCCAGAAGGTTAATCCTTCTTCCGCTCTCCAGCCTAAATTCCTCTACATAATCCCTGACAACCTTCTTCCCTTCGGATATCTCCTCTAAGCCCTTAAGGTCAATCTCCACATTAAAATGGCCAGAGTTAGCCACAATGGCCCCGTCTTTCATCTTGAGGAAGTGCTCCCGGCGAATGACATTTATGTCCCCGGTAAGGGTGACGAAGATATCCCCCATAGCTACTGCCTCCTCCAAGGGCATAACCCAGAAACCATCCATAGTTGCCTCTATAGCTTTGAGGGGGTCAACCTCGGTTACTATAACTTTGGCCCCCATTCCCTTGGCCTTTGTGGCCAGACCCCTTCCACACCATCCATATCCACAGACAACAAAGGTGGAACCGGCTAAGAGCTGATTGGTTGCCCGCAGAATTCCATCCAGAGTGCTCTGTCCAGTTCCATAGCGATTGTCAAAGAAATGCTTGGTCTTAGAATCGTTGACGGCAATCAGTGGAAATTTAAGCAAGCTGGCTTTCTCTAAGCTTCTCAGCCGGATAACTCCGGTAGTTGTCTCCTCTGTGCCTCCAATGATCCCGGATACGAGATTCTCCCTCTGGGAATGGATGATGGAGACAAGATCAGCTCCGTCATCCATAGTTATCTGGGGATGGAGCTCAAGGGCAGCGTCAATATGCTGGTAATAGGTTTCCCTATCCTCCCCATTGATGGCAAAAACGGGTATCTCATAATCATCGACAAGGGAGGCAGCCACATCGTCCTGGGTAGAGAGAGGATTAGAGGCAGTAAGGGCAACTTCAGCCCCTCCAGACTTTAAGGTAATCATCAAATTTGCGGTCTCTGTGGTTACATGTAAGCAACAGGAGATCTGTACCCCTTTTAATGGTTTCTCCTCTTTAAATCTCTCCCTGATAAACCTGAGAACTGGCATATTATCCTCAGCCCATTCGATTCTCAATTTTCCCCTCTCAGAGAGACCGAGATCTTTTACATCGTATTTCACTACACCTCCTCATTTATCAATTGAAAAATGCCCCCTTCACAACCTTAGTGCTCCATTTCGTAAGTTCTGTTACGTATTATTTGATACAGTCATACACAAGCGGCTGTTGGCTACAAGCAAATCCGTAATCCGAATATCGAAATTAGAAACAAATCCTGAATTCAAATGATCTAATTCTTCAAAC
>DAOVCL010000178.1 GCA_030670005.1 Candidatus Zixiibacteriota bacterium
GCTGGCAAGTTTGGTATCCTGATAGCCCAAAAGGAGGATTCTATGTTTATGTTTTGGAGAAAAATATTTTTCACAGTTACTTTTTTTACCTTCTTTTCCTTGGGAGTTCACCCCTCCCTTGCCCATAAGTATGAGGAGACCATCGAGAGGAGTTACGATTTTAAATCCGGTGGAAAGCTTGTCTTGAGCAACATTAACGGCAAGATCACCATTAGATCCTGGGATGAAGAGAGGGTGTGGGTAAAGGCTGAGTTACGGATTCGGGCTCGAGACAGAGAGGAGGCCGAGGAGATAGCCCAAAGGGCAATAGAGTACGATTATATCCCTGAAGAGATCCGGATAACCACGAAGGGATGGGGGAACAAGAGCTTCTGGAACTTTCTCTTGGGGAGGAGAAGAGGAGTGAGTGTAAACTACACTCTCTCCGTTCCCCGGAGGGTCAATTTGGATATAAGATCAGTAAACGGGGGAATCGGGATAGCCGATATCGAAGGAAGAATAGAGGCGAGGACCACCAACGGGGGGATTGGGATTTCCAGTGTTTCCGGCTCAGTAAGTGCGCGCACCACAAATGGTGGCATCCGGGTGGAGCTAAGAGAGGCCAACCCTGATGAATCGATGAGCTTTACCACCACAAACGGCGGTATAAAAGTCTATCTTCCCCAGACCACCAAAGCTGATATTTTAGCCCGCACCACCAATGGCGGGATCCATACTGATCTCCCCCTGGAGGTCAGGGGAAGCTTTAACAGCAGAAATATCAGGGGCAAGATCAACGGAGGAGGGGCTTTGATTGAGCTTCACACCACCAATGGGGGGATAAGCATATTGTCGGTTAGTGGAAAGGGGGATAAGCCTTGAAAAGGAGGATTTCCTATATCCTCCTTTTTCTCTTCATTTGCAGTGGTGGAAATCTAAGCTGGGCCTGGCAACAGAAGGTAGATTACCGGATAGCGGTGCAACTGGACACCAAGGAGAATACCCTGCAGGGCAAGGAGACCTTGATTTACACCAACCAATCACCGGATACCCTGCGGTGGGTCTGGTTTCACCTCTATCCCAATGCCTATCGGGACAACCGAACCCTATTTGCCCAGGAGCAGAGGAGGATGGGTTACCGTAAATTCATCCTGGCCTCCCCCAAGGAGAGGGGCTATATCAGGATTGAATCCCTGTTGGCCGCTGGGGTAAAGGCGAAAACCGAGTTCAAACGGGGAGACGACACCGAGCTGAAGGTTTACCTTCCCCATCCTTTGGGGCCGGGAGATTCGCTCAGGTTTGACATCGAGTTCTTGGTGAAGATACCCCATATATTCTCCCGCCTGGGCCATCAGGGGAGGCATTATGAGATCAGCCAATGGTATCCCAAAATGGTGGTTTATGACCAGAAGGGTTGGCACCCCGATGGTTATCGTGCCATCGGGGAGTTCTATGGGGAATACGGCAATTTCCTGGTGCGGATCACCCTCCCCGCTGATATGACCGTGGGGGCCACAGGAGAGCTTATCGGCCCACCTGAGGAGATAGCCAGGCTAAACTATCTGGCCCTTGTGGGGGCAAACTTGGACAGCCTAAGAGCAAGGGGAGAAAAGAGAAAACTAAAAAGGATAATCAAATTCCTCAAGAGGAGGAAGGAACCCGCTCAGGAGCCCAAGACCCTGGTCTTCCGGACGCAGAAGGTGCATGACTTCGCCTGGTTTGCTGATGCGAAGTTTATCCTCAAAAGGGGGGAATACGAGGGAATAACCATAAATGTGCTTGTCTTGCCCCAGAATGAGGAAAAGTGGAAGGATGTGGTAGGATATGTGCGGGATACCCTCAAATATTATGGGAACTGGTATGGGAGATACCCCTATTCCCAGATTACTGTGGTGAATGGCAGCTTAGCTGCTGGAGGAGGGATGGAATACCCCAATGTGGTGATCATCTCCGTTGACCCACCCACCTGGACCAGGTTCTTAGAGGTGGTGGTAATGCATGAGGTGGGCCATCAGTGGTTCTATGGGGTGCTGGGCTCAAACGAGATGGATGAGGCCTGGCTTGATGAAGGGATAAATAGCTTCTCCGAGATCAGATATATGGAGGCCAAATATGGCAGAGAGGATAATCTCTTCTCCTGGCCCAGGAAGTTGAGGTTTATGCCCAACATCGGAGATCGCTATATGCATACCTTCCTCTATCACCTGGCTGCCAGCAATAGGGTGGAAAGGCCTACCCTTACCCCCTCCTACCTCTTCATAGATGAACCCCTGGCCTATCAGGTAGGTACCTATACAAAACCTGCCTGGATGATGTTTATGTTAAAGTATCTGGTGGGAGATGAGAATTTTGATCAGATTATGCAAACTTACTTCCGCAGATACCGGCTTAAACATCCCCACACCAAGGATTTCATAGCGGTGGCCGAGGAGGTAAGCGGTCAGGATGTGAAATGGTTCTTCGGCCAGTGGCTGGAGACCACCAAGACCTGTGACTATGCAATTACCGAGCTAAAAAGCCAGCAGGTAGGAGATCTCTTTAAGACTGAGGTGGAGGTGGAGAGGAAGGGGGATGCGGTTATGCCCATAGAGGTCTGCCTTCAGGCTAAGGGGGGAGAGAAGGCCCTCAAATCCTGGGACGGAAAGGGTAAAAGGACAAAGATATCCTTCCAGACAAAATCCAAGCCCAGGTGGGCCCAGATAGATCCCGAATGGAAGATATTGGAAACAAACCGCTGGAACAATCGTAAACCGAGGAAGGTAACCCTCCATCCCATCTTTGATTTCCCGGACTTCGAGGGGTATCAGATTTTCTATGGCCCATCCTTCTGGTTTGATCGGGTGGACGGAGCCACCCCTGGGCTATGGCTTCAGGGAAGGCAATTTGTGGACAGCGGCCCCTTGAAGGGGAAGAACCAGTGGTTGCTGGGCACATCCTGGGGGATAAGAAGCCATACCCTAAACTGGAAGGTAAGCTACCATACCCCTCTCCCCTTAGGGGGGAGATGGTCCAGGATTCATCTCCAGGCCAGCCGTTCCCACGGCAGGCTCTTCTCCTCCCTGGGCTTGGACTGGCACCTCAGTCCGCATCTTCTCTTCGGTCCCGCACACAAGATCGGACTGAGGGGCGAGTATCTCGATGTGCAAGACCTGGACTATGTCTCCCAGGAGGACTGGTCTCCCGGGAAAGTTATCGGTCCAGTTATTGACTACTCATACTCCTTTCCAGGCATCTACTTCTCTGGCCGTTACAGCCTCTCGCTGAAATCTGGCCAGAAGGTTTGGGGAGGGAAATACCATTTCAACAGGGGAAGCTTGGAATTGAGGAATAGGTTCAGGTGGAGGAGAGGGCTTCGAGCTGATCTCAGATCCTTCTCAGGATATGTGGGCGGCTCCCCTCCCAATCAGGAGATGTTCTTCCTCTCCGGAGGGACGGCCCTTACCCCCGGACATGGGATAATATGGGAGGAGAAGGGAAGGCTCTCCCCCCAGGAACACCTCTTTGTCAGCGGGGATGGAAACCTGAGGGGATACTATGGTCAGCATCTGAAGGGAAGGGCCATCTGGGCCATCAACCTTTCCATCCCCTTCCCTCATACTCCCCTTTTTGCCTTCTATGATGTGGGGAATGTGGGGACAAAGCTTTCCCTGAAATCCCCCCGGATGGATTGCGGAGTGGGGATAAAATTCGGCCCCTTCCGTGCTCAGTTTCCCTTCTGGATAAACCATCCCCCTGTTGGAGAGAATAGGATTGCCTTCCGCTGGCTGGTGGATTTAAACCTCCGCCTTCTAACACCATCCTAAGCGTATAA
>DAOVCL010000031.1 GCA_030670005.1 Candidatus Zixiibacteriota bacterium
TCTTCTCCTTGAGAGCTGCATGGGCCGCGGCCAGCTTGGCTATGGGGACCCGATAAGGTGAGCAACTTACATAATCCAAACCTACCCGATGGCAGAACTCCACGGAATTCGGCTCCCCCCCATGCTCGCCACATATACCTATCTTCAAGTCTGGCTTAGTTTTCCTCCCCCTTTTTACCCCCATCTCCACCAACTGTCCTACCCCTTCCTGATCGAGGATCTGGAAGGGATCATAAGGGAGGATGCCATTCTTTACATAAAAGGGAAGGAAGACCCCAGCATCATCCCGGCTATAGCCAAAGGTCATCTGGGTAAGGTCGTTGGTGCCAAAGGAGAAGAACTCGGCCTCCTGGGCGATCTGGTCGGCAAGGAGACTGGCCCGGGGGATCTCGATCATCGTCCCCACCTTGTAGTCTACCTCCACCCCATATTCGGCCATAGTCTCCTTCCCTACCCTATCCACCACCTCCTTTTGCCTACGTAGTTCGTTCACATCCCCCACCAGAGGGATCATAATCTCAGGAAAGACTTTTATCCCCTCCTTTAAGGCCTGACAGGCTGCCTGGAAAATGGCCTTGGCCTGCATCTCGGTGATCTCAGGATAGACTATGCCCAACCTGCATCCCCGGTGGCCCATCATCGGGTTGGCCTCGCTTAAGCCTTCCACCTTAGCCTTCAGCTCCTCAGATGAGATCCCTATCTTAGAGGCCAGGGAGGAGATCTCTTCATCATCCTTGGGTAAGAACTCATGCAGAGGGGGATCAAGGGTGCGGATGGTAACTGGCAGTCCGTCCATAACCCTGAAGATGCCCAGGAAGTCCTCCCTCTGCATAGGGAGCAAATGGCCAAGGGCCTCCTTCCTCCCCTTCTTGTCCTCGGCCAAGATCATCCTCCGCACATAATCAATCCTATTCCCCTCAAAGAACATATGTTCCGTGCGGCAGAGCCCTATCCCCTCTGCTCCAAAATCCCTGGCCACCTGGGCATCTTTAGACTGATCGGCATTTGTCCTCACCCCCAGGCGGCGAGATGAGTCTGCCCAATCCATCAGGGTCTTGAAATCTCCAGATAGGCTGGGAGTTATGGTAGGAACCTCGCCTAAGATTACCTTTCCACTTGTTCCATCCAAGGTTATATAGTCCCCTTTCTTCACCACCACATCCCCCACAGTGAATAACTCCCTCTCATAGTCGATCTTCAGATCCCCACAACCAGCTACACAACACTTGCCCATCCCTCTGGCCACCACCGCTGCATGGGAGGTCATCCCTCCCCGAGCGGTGAGGATGGCCTGAGCGGCATTCATCCCCTGGATATCCTCAGGCGAGGTCTCTATCCTCACCAGAATGACCTTCTGACCATCTTGACTTAGCTGTACCGCCTCTTCAGCGGTAAAGACCGCCTTGCCAGTTGCTGCCCCCGGGGAGGCAGGAAGCCCCTGGGCCAGGACCTTCACCTGGGCCTGGGGGTCAATCATGGGATGAAGGAGCTGGTTAAGCTGATCTGGTTCAACCCTTAATAGAGCTGTCTCTCGATCGATGAGTCCTTCGTTGACCATATCCACCGCTATCTTTACGGCAGCCGCAGCGGTTCGCTTCCCGGTGCGGGTTTGGAGCATCCACAGCTTACCCTTTTGTATAGTAAACTCAATATCTTGAGTGTCTCGGTAATGCTTTTCCAGTTTGTCCCTGATCTCGGAGAGTTGATGGTAGACATCTGGCATAGCCTCCTTCAAGGAGATCTGGTCAGGGTCCTTCTTTGAGGCTCGACTCAAAGGCTGAGGCGTGCGTATCCCCGCTACCACATCCTCCCCCTGAGCATTGATCAGATACTCTCCATAGAAGGTATTTTCCCCTGTGGCTGGATTACGAGTAAAGGCTACACCGGTGGCCGAATCAGGACCCATATTGCCGAAGACCATAGCCTGCACATTCACTGCCGTCCCCCATTCCTGAGAAATGTTGTGTATTTGTCGATAAGAGACTGCCCGGGATGTATCCCAGGAGCGGAAGATTGCCCCAATAGCCCCCCATAGCTGGTCCAGAGGCTCCTCGGGGAATTTGGTTTTGCTCCTCTTCCCAGTAATCTCTTTAAACCGATAAACAAGCTCCCTCAGGTCTTCTGGCTCCAACTCCGTATCCTGGTTAACCCCTTTTTTCCTCTTCTTCTCCTCCAATATCTCCTCAAATGGGCTAATACCCTCAGCTTTTATCCCCATAACCACCTCTGCATACATCTGCACAAACCTCCGGTAGCTGTCCCAGGCTGCCCTCTCATCATTTGTCCCCCTGATAAAACCATCTACCGTGGAGTCATTTAAGCCGATGTTCAATACAGTGTCCATCATTCCGGGCATAGAGACCCTGGCCCCTGATCTGACCGAGACAAGGAGGGGATTTTCCCTATCACCAAACCTGGCCCCCATAATATCCTCCACCCTCCTCAGAGCCTCATTCACCTGTTCCCTGAGCTTATCAGGGTATCTGCCCTTGTTCTCAAAATAGAGGGTGCAAACCTCAGTCGTTATGGTAAATCCGGGGGGGACGGGGATCCCTAAGTTAGCCATCTCGGCCAAGTTTGCCCCTTTCCCCCCCAGAAGATTCCTCAGCCCGGCATTACCCTCCGCTCCCTCTACACCGAAGGAATAGACATATTTCTCTCCCATTTCTTCACCCTTCCTTTTTAAAGGCCTCCTCAATGAGACCACAGATTATGTGTCCGGCAAGCATATAGCCCTCCTGAATCCTTTGGGTGTCCCGGGAGGGGATAATCAGAGGGAGATCTGCTGTTGAGGCTAGCTTTCTGCCGCCCTCTCCGGTAAAGCCTACAACCTGCAAGCCCATCTCCTTGGCCTTTTGAGCCGCAAGAATCACATTCTCTGAAGATCCACTGGTGCTTATGGCCATTAAGACATCCCCCCTCCTTCCCAGAGCCTCCACCTGACGGGAAAAGACCCGCTTAAAGCTCAGGTCATTGGAGACCGCCGAGATGATGGGCAGATTGGCCGAGAGGGCCAGAGCAGGCAGAGCCCTCCTCTCCTCTTTCAGCTTCACCACCAGTTCACAGGCCAGATGCTGAGCGTCGGCAGCACTTCCCCCGTTGCCGCAGATAAGAACCTTGCCTCCATTTTTGAAGGTCTCTATCAGGAGTTCGGCTATCTCCAAGATCTGTTGGGAACACTCTGTCTTTAGTCTCTCCGTGAGCTTGGAACTTTCCGAGAGTTGAGCCAGGACAGAGGAGAGGCTTTCATTTCTTTTTTTAGGCATCTTCCCCACTTTTTTCGATTAGCTCACCCTTGTGAAAACTTGAAGCAAAAAATAATGCTATATTGATTGGTTGTCAAGGCAAATTCCTTATTGCCTGGAAATATCACCCAGCGAATGTGTGGGTTAAATCCCGGATTAATCTCTTGGCTCATAATGAACAAAGCAATTGCAATAAGTTGAAATCCCGAGTGCAGAAAGGGGGGAACAAAGTAGCCTCCAAATAGATTGCTTCGGTACTTTCAATGCCGCGCAATGACAGAATGCTGTATGGTTTTTAACGAAACGCTCTACCGACTATCCCCAAGCTTGCCTTTGGGGAGATCTCTCTTCGGTTATCCAAGCCGATATCCAGAATTTTAGGAACAGCTCGGGTTAAGCCGAATTTTCATAAAATCGTATTTGGGCGCCAAGGGATTTCTGCGTAGGGGACTTCGATTTATCGGAGGAGAATGGACAGATCTGAAGATCCGTCCCTACAAATAGTGTGCTGTCAGGAGTTACCTCCTGACAGCTCTTTGAGGGACAGGTTTTCAAACCTATCCGAGGAGGGGGGATGGGCATAAGGCTTTTCCTACGAAAAGATAAGATAGCAAAAAGCAAGACCTAACCCCGTTCACCCTGAGGCAGACTTCTTCAACCATCTTTGTAAAAAGGGCTTGACAATCCTCTGTTCCCTACTTATTATTGAAGGAAAAAGGGGGTAGCCTATAAAAAATCGTTAAAGGTACGGTAGAAAAATCTTTTGTCCAAGGAGAGATGGAATGTTTTCCTTATACGAGGTGCCTTTAACGATCTGTTTTGGCCTGATAGCCGGGTGGTTGGTCTCTTGGGCCTGTCCAACTCGGCTTCTTTCTATACATTTCGGAATTTCTCAGAAATTCCAGTTTTAGACAGAATTGACAAGATGAACAGGATAAACAACCTTATTCATTAAACACCGAGAATCACTGGTATAATAAGAAATTCTAAGGGAGAATGTGATTATAATTTTTCGGTAGTTTCGGTGTCATTCGGTGTTTTCTTGGATAATTTGGGATAAAGATCCTGTAAATCCTGTTGTCCCATCAGAATAGTTCTGTCGAAGGCGGCTAAGTTGAGGAGGCTTCTATGATCGATGGGGTAGAGACAAAGTCCCTTAAGTTCATACCGGACGAGAGGGGATACCTGATGGAGATCTTGAGAGTGGATGATCCCATCTTTGAGAAGTTCGGTCAGGTTTATCTCACTGTTGCCTATCCAGGGGTGGTAAAGGGTTGGCATTACCACCACAAACATACTGATTTCTTTGCCGTGGTTAAGGGGGAGATCAAACTTGTTCTCTATGACCAGAGGAAGGACTCCCCCACCAGGGGGGAGATAGATGAATTCTTTTTGGGGGAGAAGAACCCCCTCCTGGTGCGCATTCCCCCAGAGGTCGTTCATGGGTTCAAGGCAGTAGGAATCGAGCCCGGTTATGTGATCAACTGTCCCACCCTCCCCTACAACAGGGAGAACCCAGATGAGCACAGGATCGACCCCAGGGGGAATGAAATCCCCTATGACTGGGCCCTGAGGGAGGGATAGATGAACCTCCTGATTACCGGAGGTGCTGGCTTTATTGGCAGCAACTTTGTAGATTATATTCTCAAGCATCATCCAGACCACAGGGTATTGGTCTTGGATAGGCTGACCTATGCCGGGGGATTGGACAACTTGACTGAGGCAGACGGTAATCCCCGCTACCGCTTTATTCAGGGGGATATCTGTGATCGGGGGATTGATGATGAACTTGTGGCAGATTCCGATCTGGTGATCAACTTTGCCGCCGAGACCCATGTTGACCGCTCCATTCAGGCGCCGGATGTTTTTTTACGCACAAATATCCTGGGAGCCCAAAGCCTCTTAGAGGCAACTAAAAAGCACAAAAAGAGGTTTATTCAGATATCCACCGATGAGGTCTATGGAAGCAGGGAAGAGGGTGGCTTCACTGAAAGTGACCCCTTAAATCCCTCCAGCCCCTATGCGGCCAGCAAGGCGGCCGGCGACCTCTTAACCCTCTCCTACCACAAAACCTATGGGTTGCCGGTGATGATAATAAGGTGCTCGAACAACTATGGCCCACGACAATATCCGGAGAAACTGCTTCCTCTCTTCATAGTCAAGGCCTTGAGCGGGGAGAGGCTTCCCCTTTATGGGGATGGTTTGAACCGGAGGGAGTGGACCTATGTAGAGGACAATTGCCGAGCCATAGAGCTGATTCTCCAGAAGGGGGAAGATGGTCAGATCTACAACATATCAAGCGGAATTGAACTGACGAACATCCAGATCATCCAGGAGATCCTCAAACTCTTGGGCAAAAGTGAAGATCTGATAGAGTTCGTTCCAGACCGTCCCGGACATGACCGCAGATATTCCCTCTCTACCGAGAAGATGGCAGGTTTGGGCTGGAACCCCCTCTACAATTTGCAGAGGGGGTTGAAGATGACCGTAAGCTGGTATCTGGAGAACAGAGAATGGTGGGAGAAGAGGTTATGAGAAGGATCTTTAGTCTCCTTCTTCTGTTGTCAATTTTTGGCGGCCTCTGCCAGGCCCAGTCTGCAGACCAGGAGAAGTCCCCTGAGCGGATGATCCAGCTCTCCCTTCCTCACCTGGAGGGGCAGGCCTTGGAGAGTGCAGTCGATCCGTCCGAGTATATTCTGGGGCCAGGTGATGGACTGGTGGTGAATATCTGGGGGGAAGAGGATATGAGCCTACCCCTCACGGTTACCCCAGAGGGGAAACTTCTTATCCCCTCGGTGGGGGAGCTGGAGGTATCCGGGCTAAGCCTGCAGGAGGCTAAGGTCAAGGTGGAGGAGACTGTTCTCAAGAGGTTTAGAAATGTGAGGATTACCACAAACCTTACCTCTCTGAGGAGGTTTAGGATAATGGTAATTGGGGAGGTTGCCAGGCCGGGTACCTGGGTAGCCCAGGCCACAGACAGGGTCTCAGACCTCCTGGGGTGGGCTGGCGAACCGGAGCTAACAGAGCCGGATTCAGAGACCATTTCAGAGGAGAGAGGGTTTCACTATCTCTCCCTGGGCCAGCCCTCCCAGCGGAATATGGTGGTTACTCATCGGGATGGTTCCCAGTTCAGGGCGGATATCTTCAGGTTTTTGGCCTTGGGTGATAGAGGTAGGGATCCCTATCTGCGGGATGGGGATGTCGTTTATGTTCCTCCAGTGGAGCGAGTGGTGAATATCTATGGGGCGGTAAATGAACCTGGGAACTATGAATGGGTGGAGGGGGAAGGGGTCTTTGATCTCATCGAGCTAGCCAGAGGCCTCAGGCCTGATGCCGACTCATCCCTTATCCTTTTAACCAGGTTTAACCCTGACGGGATTACCGCCAGAACTATGAGGATAGATCTGGGAGGCCAAAGCGATCTAACCCTCATGGCCGATGACCGGATCTTTATCCGTTCCCGTCCCAAATACCACCTGAAGGAAGAGGTTTACCTTCAAGGGGAGGTGCTCTATCCTGGGGTTTACCCCATAAGAGAGGGTTTTACCACCCTGAGCCAGGTTATTAAGGAGGCGGGTGGCTTTACCCAGCAGGCCGCAATAGAGCTGGCCAGTGTATTTAGGGTGGCAAAAGAGGAAAAGGAGGATAGGGAGTTTGAGAGGTTAAAGGAGATCCCTGTCTCCGATATGACCCGCACAGAGTATGAATACTTTAAGATGAGGGCCAGGGAGAGAAGTGGGGAATTGTCGGTTGATTTTGAGAAACTCTTTGGGCAAGGGGATCTTAGCGAGGATATCCTCCTGAGAAACGGTGACCGGATAGAAGTTCCCTCTAAACCCCAGGTGGTTTGGGTGTTGGGGCAGGTGGGCTTTCCCGGGGGAGTGGGATACATCCCAGGGAAGCCCTTGAGCTACTATGTGGAGATGGCGGGTGGTTATGGCCCCAACGCTCAAAGGGGAAAGATCAGGGTGATTAGGGCTAAGGGCAAGGGATGGGTATGGCCCAAGCAGGTCGGGAGGCTTAAGCCGGGTGATACGATATGGGTGCCGGAGAAGCCGGAGAGGAATTGGTGGCAGATATTCCGGGAGGTGATAACCGTCGGCTCCCAGGCAGCCACCCTCTATATTGTGATTAAGCAAGCCGTTAAACCATAACATTGAAGTATAGGAACTTCTATTTTGAACGCAGATAGCGCAGATTTTGCAGGATAATTTTTATAAATCCTAAGGATCTGCGTTAATCCGCGTCCCATAGGGTCAACCCGAAGGGAGCTAAGTTCGTTGTGAAAGAAAAGGAAGTAAACCTCTGGGATTACCTGATGGTGCTGGCCAAGTGGCGAAGGATGATTGGCCTCAACTTCATAGGGGTCTGCCTATTGGTGGTTTTAATCAGCCTTTTCCTTCCCAAGTGGTATACAGCTACTACCTCTATCCTTCCCCCTCAGGGGGAGGGAGGGGGACTTTCCCTCCCCTCAGGCCTGGCCACTTTGGCCTCCCTGAGTGGAGGTCTCTCCCTTCCTGGGACGGCTACCCCCTCTGATGTCTTTGCTGCCATCCTGAAGAGCAGGTCTGTAGCCGAGAGGGTGATCAGAGTAAATGGGCTGATGAAGGTCTATAAGGCAAAGGATTTACAGGAGGCAATGAGGACCCTTCATAGTCATAGCAATATTGATGTCTCCCCAGAGGGGATCATAAGGATTGAGGTTACAGAAAAGGACCCCAGTTTGGCCGCCCGAGTGGCCAACTCCTTAGTTGAGGCTCTGGATGGGGTAAATCGGGAGAAATCCACCTCCCGGGCTAAAAGCGCCCGCATCTTTATTGAGAAGAGGCTGGACTCCACTAAGGCTGAACTGAAGAGGGCCGAGGAGAAGCTGAGAAGATTTCAGGAAGTCCATAAGGCTATCTCTCTTTCGGATCAGACCAAGGCAGCTATAGAGAAGGCCGCCGATCTGAGAGCTGAAAAGGCGGTTCTGGAGATAAAGCTGGGCGTCCTCCGCCAGAGCATGGGCGGAATCCATCCTCAGGTGCAGAGGCTGAGGACTCAGATAAACGAATACGACAAACAGCTAAGGAAGATGGAATTTGGAGGTGGGGAGGACGATTTTCTCCTTCCCTTCTCCCAGGTGCCCTCCTTTGCCCTGGAGCTGGCCAGACTGGCCAGGGATTTAAAGGTGGAGGAGGAGATATTTGAGTTCTTAACCCAGCAGTATGAGCAGGCTAAGATCCAGGAGAAGAGGGATACACCCACCGTGCAGGTTTTGGATGAGGCCATTCCCCCTACCCAGAAGAGTAAGCCCAAAAGGACAGTACTGGTCGGTCTGGCTGGCCTCTTGAGCCTCTTTGTAGGGGTCTTTCTGGCCTTTGGATTGGAGTATATGGAGAGGGTCAGCTCCTCGGAGGAGTCTCAGAAGATCTCCCGTATATCCTCCCTCTTACGGGAGGATTATCTTCGTCTAAGGGATAAGCTGACCCGAAAGAGGAAGGAAGAATAGATGATTAAAGTTGGACAGATAGGTTTAGGAGCCTGGGGAAAGAACCTTTTGCGTAACTTCTATCACCTCCCCGGATGCCAGTTAAAGATAGGCTGTGATCAGGATCCCCAGAGGTTGGAGAAGTTCAGGAGTGAATATCCTTTGGCTGAGTTTACCACCGATTTTGAGGAGATCCTCTCCGATGGAGAACTGCAGGCCGTGGTAGTGGCTACACCCCCGGAGTCCCATTATAGCTTGGCCAAGGCCTCCCTGGAGGCGGGAAAGGATGTCTTTGTGGAGAAACCCCTGGTATTGAAGGTGGAGAAGGGGGAGGAATTGGTGGAACTGGCCCACAGGAAGGGGAGAATCCTTATGGTGGGCCATATAATGGAATATCATCCGGCAACCCTGAAGCTAAAGGAGCTAATCGAGAGTGGGGAATTGGGGAGGATCTATTATCTATACTTTACCCGGGTTAACCTGGGTAAGGTGAGGGAGATCGAGAATGCCCTCTGGAGTTTTGCCCCTCACGATATATCCGTCATCCTCTACCTTTTGGAGGAGGAACCGGTGAGGGTAACCGCTAATGGGATGGCCTATCTGAGGGAGGGGATTGAAGATGTAGCCTTTTCTACGCTCTATTTCGAGGGAGGGGTGCTGGCCCACATCCATGTCAGTTGGCTTGATCCTCACAAGATAAGGAAGGTTACCGTTGTTGGCCAGAAGAAGATGGTCGTCTTTGATGATATGGAATCGGCGGAGAAGATAAGGATCTACGATAAGGGGGTTGATACCCACAAGGATTATGAGAGCTACGGAGAGTATCTCAGTCTGCGCCACGGGGATATACTCATTCCCAAGTTGAATCTGGTGGAACCTTTGAGGTCTGAGTGCGAGCATTTCCTCCAGTGTGTGGAGAAGAGGACTACCCCCAGAAGTGATGGGAAGGACGGTCTGCGGGTGCTCAAGGTCTTGGATGCTGCCCAGAAATCCCTGAAGAATGGGGGAACCCCCATAGAGTTCAAATAAGAAAAGGAAGACAGATGGAGAACTATATTTCACCTCAGGCAAAGTTAGGGGAGGGAACGAAAGTTGGCTACTTTACCGTGATAGAGGAGGGGGTAGAGATAGGCAAGGGATGCGTGATTGGGAACAATGTGGTTATTCATAGGGAGACCAAGATCGGGGATAGGGTAAGGATCGATGACCAGGCGGTGATCGGGAAGGATTTGATGAGGGCGGCAAATACCGCGGTCACCAAAGAGATGGAACTCCCTGGGGCGGTAATCGGGGATGATTCCATAATCGGGACATCGGTGGTCATCTACCGTGGTTGTAGGTTAGGGTGCAAGGTGCTCATAGCCGACCTGGCTACGGTGAGGGAGAATGTCTCCGTAGGCGATTATACCATAGTGGGTAGGGGAGCCGCCATTGAGAACTTCTGCAAGATAGGTTCCTATTGTAAACTGGAGACCGATGTCTACATCACCGCTTACTCCACCTTAGAGGATCGGGTTTTCGTCGCCCCCTGCGTGGCCACAAGCAACGATAATTTCATCGGCCGCACCCAGGAAAGGTTTAAACACTTCAAGGGGGTGACGGTGAAGAAGGGGGGTAGGATTGGGCTTAATGTCACCATCCTGCCCGGAAAGGTGATCGGGGAGGACTCCCTGGTAGCCGCAGGCTCGGTGGTGACTAGGGATACACCCCCAAGGAAGATTGCCCTGGGCTCACCAGCAAAGCCCTGGAGGGATGTTCCCGTTGAGCAGTTATTGGAAAATCAGGGTTGGGAGTAAGAGATGAATGTGCCACTGCTTGATTTAAAGAGAGGGTTTGAGGGGATTGAGGGGGAGATAAGGGAAGCCATAGAGGGGGTGCTGGATAGTCAACGATTCATTCTTGGCCCCCAGGTGAAGGAGTTTGAGGAGGAGGTGGCCTCCTACTCGGGGACAAAGTATGCGGTGGGGGTGGCCTCAGGATCCGATGCCCTCCTCTTGGCCCTTAGGGCGCTGGGGGTCGGCCCAGGGGATGAGGTGATTACTACCTCATTCTCCTTCTTTGCTACCGCAGGCTCCATCTCCCGGGCGGGAGCCATGCCAGTCTTTGTGGATATTGATCCGGAGACATTTAACCTTGATCCGGCCTTGATAGAGGCCAAGATCACGGAGAGGACCAAGGCCATCCTTCCCGTTCACCTCTTTGGCCAATGTGCGGATATGGATCCTATCTTGGAGCTAGCCAGCAAGCATAACCTGACAGTGGTAGAGGATGCCGCCCAGGCAATTGGCTCTGAGTATAAGGGGAGAAGAGCCGGTTCCATGGGTAACCTTGGCTGTTTTAGCTTCTTTCCCAGCAAGAATTTAGGGGGGTTTGGCGATGGAGGGATGGTGACCATGGATGATGAGGGGTTGGCCGAGAAGGTGGGGATATTGAGGAAGCACGGGGGACGGTCCGAATACCACCACTCCATGATCGGCTACAACTCCAGGCTTGATACCCTGCAGGCGGCCATCCTCCAGGTGAAGTTGAAATACCTGGACGGGTGGTCAAAGAAGAGGCAGGAGAATGCCGGCTACTATGACCAGGCCCTGAAAGGTATAGATGGGGTAAAAACCCCAAAGGATATGGGCTTTGGTCGGCATATCTACAATCAGTATACCCTCAGGGCCAAGAGGAGGGATGAGCTGAAGGCCTGGTTTAAGGCAAAGGGGATGGGTTGCAAGATCTATTATCCGCTTCCTCTTACCCTGCAGGACTGCTATCGCTTCCTGGGCTATAGGGAAGGGGATATGCCCCAGGCGGAGAGGGCTGCCCAGGAGGTCATCTCCATCCCCATCTTCCCGGAGCTAAGCCTGGAAGAGAGGGAGGAGGTGGTGAGGGTCATCCGAGACTTCTATGAGGGAGGGGCTGCGGTTTCCTCCTAAGATATTCCGAAGGGAGGATCTCCTCTCCCGGCTTCCCCAGCTAAGAGGGCTATTCTCCCGAGAAGGTGTAACCGCGGCCTATCTGTTCGGTTCCGTCCTTAATGGGCAGGCCCAGCCGGGGAGCGATCCGGACATAGCCATCCAGGGGGAGCAGGAATACGAATGGTCTGAGTTCTATGGGAGAGTTTACAAGGGGCTCTGTGAGCTTTTGCAGGCGGACAATATCGATCTGGTAATCCTCAATGAGGCCTCCTCCTCCCTGAGGATTCGGGCCCAAAAGGAGGGGTTTCCCCTCTATGCCCAGAAGAGGGATGGGGTTTTCCTCCCAGAGTTGGCCTCCCCGGCAGAGGAATCTCTCCCCCTAAAGGAAGCTTCGCCTTGGGCTGTGTTGAGTGAGGTGCTTCAGGGGTTGAGGGAGGAGATGGCCGGTGATCCCCAGTTCCTGAGGCTGGCCTTGAGGAGGGGTATAAGGGCGGCCTTTGCATCTACCAGGTGGGTGATGGAGGGGGTAAGCAGGGGGGAGTATGAGAGATTGGATGTGGCTGAAGAGGCCATTAAGGATGAGGTCTCTCCCTACAGCTTCTCCGATTGGATAGCCGCCCTTCTGGCCGTGCGCAAGGTATGGTGCACCTCCTCTGGAAGTTAGAGGGTGACTCTTCTGCTGTGGAGAATATGCCCACATTTACGGACTGCTTCAGCCGAGTCCTCAGCTACTTGGACTTTGCCTTAGGATGAGGATAGCCTCCATCGTGGGAGCCAGGCCTCAGTTTATTAAGGCGGCCCCTCTCTCCAAGAGGTTGCGGAGGGAGCACAGGGAGGTGCTCATCCATACCGGACAGCACTATGATCGAGAGCTCTCCCACATATTCTTTGAACAGTTGAAGATACCCCGACCCGATTATAACCTGAAGGTTGGCTCTGGAGGCCAGGGAGAACAGACGGGCAAGATGCTGATGAGGGTAGAGGAGGTTCTCCTCAAGGAGAAGCCAGATCTGGTAATAGTCTATGGGGATACCAACTCCACCCTAGCCGGGGCATTGGCCGCTGTTAAGCTTCATATAAGGGTGGCCCATGTGGAGGCCGGCCTGAGAAGCTACAATCGGAGGATGCCCGAAGAGATAAACAGGGTATTGACCGATCATATCTCAGACCTGCTCTTCTGCCCCTCACAGAGAGCTGTGGAGAATTTACAGAGGGAAGGTATAGAGGAGGGGGTTTATCTGGTGGGTGATGTGATGTTTGATGCCCTCTTAGAGAATATAGAGGTTGCCTGCAGGGAGTCTCAGGTTATGGAGAGATTGGGGCTCTCTGAGGGAGGGTTTCTGCTGTTGACCATCCACCGGCAGGAAAACACAGATCGGTTTGAGAACCTGAATTCCATTGTAGGAGCTGTCACTTCGATAGAGAAAAAGATCATCTTTCCTGCCCATCCGCGGGTGAGGAAGTGGCTTCGCCACTGGGGCCTCTGGGAGAGATGTCAGAATGCTCCCAACCTGATGGTCATCGAACCGGTAGGCTATCTGGATATGCTCCTTCTGGAGGAGAAGGCTGAGGCCATTCTCACCGACTCCGGAGGGATGCAGAAGGAGGCCTATTTTTTGAAAACCCCTTGTTTAACTCTGCGTCAAGAGACTGAATGGAGTGAGACGGTGGATGATGGGTGGAACACCCTGGTGGGGACCCAACCGGAAAAGATCAGGGAGGCGCTTTGTGATCTTAGCTTTCCAACCCAGGGAAAGAATCCCTATGGAGAAGGAGAGGCCAGCAAGAAGATAGCGGAGATTATTGGGAGGTTGGAGAATTAGTAAGCAATGAAATCCGTCCGTGCTAACTTCAAAAGCAAGAAATCTCCTCATAAGAGGTATCATTAACGGCATCTCTTGTCAACCCTTTTTACTACATCCGTAGGCGCTGATATTCTAAACTAC
>DAOVCL010000043.1 GCA_030670005.1 Candidatus Zixiibacteriota bacterium
GACGACAGCAATAATTATCCCGGCTGCTGTGGTAAGAAGTGCCTCGGCTACACCCATAGCCACCACTGCTGAGCCCCCTGAACCGGTAACAGCTATATCGCGAAAGGCCCTGATAATCCCCAAGACAGTGCCGAAGAGCCCCAGCAGAGGGGCAATGTTGCTCAGGGTTCCTAAAATGGAGAGATTCTTCTCGAATTTCACCTCCTCCTTCTCCTTGGTCGTATCCAGAAGTCGTTCCATCTCCTCCTTAGGCAGACTCAGGTTGGTCAAAGCTGTGTGGATCATCCTGGGAACTGGTCCCCTCTTCCTCTCACAATAACCAAAGAGCCTATCGAGTTCGTTTCTCCTCAGAAATTCCTTTACTCTCTCCATAAACTTCGGCACATTAATCCTGTTCCTTCGGAAAAACCACCACCTCTCTATAGCAAAAGTGAAGGCAATAATTGAACAGATCAGGAGAACGGACATTATGGGGCTTTCCCTGAAGAGATCAAGCATTTGAACTCCTTCAAACATCTTCCTCTCCTTTCGTTTGGTTTAACAGTTTACAGGGAGCAGGGAAAAACGGCAATTTAGAATAAAAAATTTAGAATAAAAGAAACTGTTTTCCCTGATCCCTGGAAACTGATCCCGTGAATTGTTACCGTTTTTTGATCTTTCTCTGTGCTACAATTTTGTAAGATCTTGTTTTTTTGACAAAGTTTTTCGTAGCAACCGCAAAGTTCGCAGAGTAGACGCAGAGAACGCAAAGAAAGAGGCGTACTTCGCGATCTTTGGGCCTTCTTTGGCTTCTTTGCAGTTATGCTACACCTATGGTTATCAGAGTGAACAATGGTCAAGAAAGAACCTATTAAGTCTGAAAAAACTGGCCTTAGCCCCATATGAAGGAACTGAGTACCAATATCAACCAAGAGTTCAAAGTCCAATCTCCCCTGCTATCTCTACGGCCTCCTTAACCATCCTGGGTTCTTCTCCATAAGAGTTAATCTCAAACAGATATGGCCCATTTGCCCAGATAAGCCGGGACTCATACTTCAGCCCACCACTACTGGGCCTCATCAGATATTCAAGCCAATAAGCTTTCTGACCGTTTACCCTTATTCTCTCAGGTTTTCCACCTATGACGCTCTTGCTTCTTCGGAGAAGATGCTCCAACTCCTTAACTTTATCTAAGTGGGATTTCAGCTCCTTATAAGCAGTAGTTCCGTCCTCAAATTGAGAGATCTTTATAGTAATCGTCCCCGCCTCATCTCTATATTTTCCTACGGCCATTCGCAGGGGGAAATCTATCTTATCCAAATCTCGCTGGGAGACGGGAATGCCAAACTGGCTGGCCACATCTTTGGCCAGATTAAACAATGCAGATTGATCTATCTCATTGGCCTCCTGGAGTTTGAATCCCAACCCACCCAATTGGGGCAACAACATCTTCGGCGATACATCTGGGATGGAGACTGCATCCTCTCGACTACACCCCAGCAGAATACTCAAAAATAGAATTGGCAGGACAATTATACCAGGCCTCTTCATCCTATCCTCCCTCAGATTGGATCTTTTTATTGTTTACAATCTGTCCAACCTCTTTATCTGCTCAATCCTCTCCTTGGCCGCCTCCACCCATTCCCTCTTTCCCCCACTGGAGAGGATATCCTGGTAGACGCCTATGGCTTCCTTCCACCTGGCCTGATCCTCATACTTCTGGCCCAGCCTAGCCAGAGCGGCTAACCTATACGAATCTGCTGCGGGTTTCGTTGAGGCCACCCTCTTGTATTCCTGGACGGCCTCCTCCCCCTTCTCCAACCCATCGTAACATTCGGCTAATCTGAAATGGAGCTCGGAATAGCTGACCTCCCCCCCTGGCTGAACCTTCTGATAGACAGAGATGGCCTTCTCATAGTCCTCAAGCTTCGTCTGGTAGACGAGCCCTAAATCCATCAAGACGAAGTCCCTCTTTGGGCTCCAGGGGTACTTTTGGACAAACCTCTCATAAGCCCTTATCAGGTCCCCCCACCCAGCCAGCTTCTTGTAGCAGAGAGCGATATTATACTGGGAGGCAGGGGCAAAGACTGTATCGTCAATCGTCTCGGCTATCTCCCGGTAGACCTTTATGCTCTCCCTATATTTATTTAGCTTGAAGAGCACATTTCCCAGTTTGAACTTAGCCTGGGGGCTGAGGTTGTCCTGGGGATAGGTGGAGACGAAGTTGCGGTAACAGACCACTGCCCGCTCATACTCCTTTAGCTTATAGTGGCATTCCCCCATATAGAAGAGGCTGGGGGGGGCTGACTTGCTCAGAGGAAAGTTCAAGACCACCTTCTGGAAGAAGGTCTTGGCGGTGGAGTAGTCCCCTTGAGCAAAGGCCTCCTTCCCCTTCTGCCAGTAGGCATCAGCGGCAAGTTTGCTCCCAGGATATTTCTTGATTAGATCCGTTAAGCTCTTGCCCGTCCGATAATAGCATAGTTGAATCCCCTCTAAGGCATCGGCTGCCTTGGGATCATCGGGATATTGGTCTATATACTTCTGGTAGGCATCGATTGCCTCTTGGGTCTGCTTCATATTGTAATAGCAGTTGGCAGTTTGGAAGAGAGCCTCCTTGGCCCTTTCTCCCTCTCTTTTCAGGATCTCCCCATAGGTGAGAAGGGCAGAGCCGTAATCCTCAAGCCCAAATTGGGTCTCGGCAATCTTGAAGATGGCCTCAGGAACCTGAGGGTTCTCAGGGTATCGGTCAACGAGCCTCTTCCAGCTCTCAATCGCCAGCTGATAGTAACGTAGCCTGTAGTAACAGCTCCCGAGCTGAAAGAGAGCAGAAGGGACCTGGGGAGATTGGGGATTACGGGATACAAAATCCTCCAAGAGCCTGAGGGCTTTCTCATACTCCCTCTGGTTGAAGTAGATGCCCGCTATGGTCAGTTGATCGCTTCCCTTCAGGGCATCCTGATCCGCTATCTGGCTCAGGAGCCTCCTCTGCTCCTCTAAGGCCAGCCCATACTCTCCTCTCTGGGAAAAGCAGGCGGTCACCCCCTGAACAGCGTATGGTGCCAGGGGGTTTTGAGGATAGGTTTCCACCACCAACCTATACATCCTCTCGGCCTTCTTCCACAGCCCTAAGTGATAATAGGCCTCACCCAGATAGAAATAGGTCAGTGCCCGCCAGGGGCTGGATGAGGGGGAGAGGTTGTCGGTCAGATAACTGTAGTTGGTTACCAGCCTCTCATACTTCCCCTGCAGGTAGTAGGACATAATAGAAAGATAGAGTGCCTTCTCGGCCAGCCCTGTGCCCGGATATTTGTCCAGAATGCTCCCAAAGGTCTTTATGGCCTCCTTGAACCTCCTTAGCTTGAGATAGGAGGTTCCCCTCAGGAGGTTCACCCGGCCAGCGAGCCTATCCCCCCCAAACCTCCTGAGGAATTCCTCTGCCGATATGATGAGCTTGACGAACTCCCCCTTCTTCCCCCGGCACCAGCATATCTTGTGTTGGGCAGCGGCGGCAACCTCTTCGTCGGGAGAGGACTTAGCCACCTTTGTGTAGTTAAAGATGGCATCATCCAATCTGTCCAGGGCCAGAAAACTATTTCCAATGAGATACTGCACAAAGGGGATGGCCGGGCTCTGGGGGTATCTCTGGGGCAGAGGGTAGAGCAGATCTATGGCCTCTTCGTATCTCTCCGACTGGTAGAGGACACAGGCTAAGAGGTAATAGGCATAAGGGGCATAGGGGCTGTGGGGGTATTGGGCAATCATCCGCTCCAGGGATTCGGTGGCCAAGGAGAACTGCCCCGCCTTCCAGAAGGACTCCCCGATGGAGTAGGAGGCGTTGTCCGCCAGATTGCTTCGGGGGAATTGGTCCAAAACAGTTTTGTATTTCTGCACAGCAGGGAGGAACTCCCCAAGGTTCTCCAGACAACGGCCGCAGTAGTAGATCCCCCGATCCTCGGGGACCAATTCGAAGGACTTGAGGGCTTCCTCATATCTCTCCTGATGATAGAGTAATAGACCCTTTAAGAAGCTGATCTTTGCTGTCTTCTGGTAAGCAGGTCTCAATTGAACCAGCTTTTGCAGGGATTTTTCGGCCTTCTCCCATTTCCCTAGTAGGATCTGACATTCCACCTTCCCGTAGAGGGCCTCAGGCACGAGGAATGACTTCGAGTGATCTTTAATCAGACGGTTAAAGCAGTTTAGGGCGTGGTCGTAGTCCTTCAGATTAAAATAGGCCTCACCCATCCTCAGGAGGATACTCGTTGAGGTAAATTCGTCCTGGGAGGGATAACCCCTTGCTCGCTTATACTCCCTGATAGCGCCCTGATAATCCCCTTTCTGAAAAAGACATTCGGCCACCATATATTGGGCCTGAGGGGCATAGCTACTCCTGGCATAGCTCTGCAAGAAGAGCCAATATTGCCTCAAAGCCTGGGTCTTGTCCTCTTCCTCCCTGTATTTCCGGGAAGCAGAGAGGAAAAGATCCTCTTCGCTGAGGACAGGCTCGGCCCAACCCCTCCCCAGGGCCAAAAGCATCGAGAGGAGAATTACACAAACTCCAATGGTCTTTAGTTTCATCTCTAATCCCCTCTGTTCACCTTTATCTTGATGGGAACCTCCCTCTCCTCCTGGAAGTTGACCACCCTCACCTCATCGGAGTCCTCCCAGGTATCCCCAAACCTGTCCCTGACCCTAATCTTCACCCTATACTTTCCATCCCCTACCGTTCTCTCCAGCTCATCCCGACCCCCCCAGACTATCTCCTCAGGGGGGTTCTCATCCCCCTGGTAGCTTTTCACCACATTCCCCCTCCCATCCTCGATGGTCAGCCTCCAGTCCTCCATGGGGTATTTGTCCCAGGTTTTTATCCCTATCTTTACCCGGTTAACCTTGCCCGTGGGGGAGAACAGCTTGGGGGAAGCATTAAGTTTCACCCCATAGGGAATACCAAACCTCCAGATAAAGGAGAAGCGATGAGAGATGCCCAGCTCATGGACCATCATCGAGTAGTCAACCTGGTATCTGGAGAACCTGAACCCACTCCCCAAGGAGTATTCCCTCACCTGGCCGTCGTATCCACCCCTCAGGGCCAGGGAGGGAAAGGCCCACCACTCCATCCCAGTGTGCACTTTCAGCTCCTGTCCCTCAACCTTCTCTAAATCTGTAACCAGGACAAGCCTGCGATTGAGGAACTTGAGCGCCTGGCCAACCCTGATGCATCTGGGGTAGCTCTCCTCCTCTTCGATCAGGGTGAGCTTGGGTTGGAGGATGTTCTGCAGGCTCAATCCAAAGTTCAGGCTCCTCAAGGGGCGATAGATAAGGGAGAGATCCAGGCCAGTTCCCGATCCAGAATATCCCGCTATCTTGTGTCCTACCAGCTTGAAGTTAAAGCCTGTCGAGACCCTCCCTAACTCCTTGGCATAGGAGATAAAAAGGGTGCTCTGCAGATCTGAGAAGTGGCCCTGGGGGCGGTTCTGCTCATCGGTCCTCTCAAAGGAACCGGAGGAGAGCCACACCCCGCCAAAGCCAAATGTCCCCAGCTTCCTGGTGGGCTGGACTATGGTAAAAAGGTCGTAGCTTGTTTGCTCGAACAAAATGGCATGCATGGCCAGAAGCTGGGTGGATGGGATCTGCGCCAGCCCTGCTGGGTTCCAATAGGCGGCTGCCGCATCATCTGCCAACCCCACAAAGGCTCCGCCTAAAGCCAAGCAACGTGCGCTTGCCCCCCACCTCAGGTAACCACCGGGAAGTCCACCATCTTCAGATCCACCTCGGGCCTGAGGGGCAATAAGCAAAACTCCTAAAATAATAAATGTTAAGTATCTTTTCATCTTTACTTATTTGGTTTAAGCCGTTCAACCGTTTATTTAACTACCGCTATCTTTCTTTTTAGCTCTTCCCGTTTGGATTTAATCAGGCAGATATATCCGCCATTGCCCACAGTCTTTCCCGCTCCATTTTTCCCCCACCACTCCACCAGGTTCACTCCAGCCTCTCCCCCAGAATCTCCTGCCTTAAACTCCTTTCTCCAGACGACCTCCCCTAAGAGGTCATAGATGGTGAGGGTGACATCAGAGGCTTCCTTGAGGATATATTCTATATGGGTAGGCTGGCGTCCGGCCCGAAATGGGTTGGGATAGTTGTTGACCTTCCCTCGCAAGGTTTGGCTCACGGAGAGCCTTTTGCTCGGCTTTACCTCTTCCCTGTTTCCATGGATGTCTACCCCATAGTAGTGGACCAGGTGGGACCCCACCTCCTCGATAGAGAAGGGCTCCCCATAGACCTGCCAATCTCCCCCATCTATGCGGTAATAGATGGTGTCCACCCCGATCTGGGAACTGGAGGAGAGGATTATCTGAGTAGTTGGCTTTATGTGGACGATCTCCCCCAGTTCGGTATGGATCCCCTGGAAACTCATCTCAGTGAGGGGTGGACCCAAGACCTCAATCTCCGTTAGTTTGGAGAGCAGATCAGACCTCACCTCCACCCTAATGATCCCCTCGCTGCCCGGCCAGGCCGTCAGCTCCACAGATGCCTGCCCCAATGCATTGGTCACCCCGGAGGAGGAATTAAGGCTTCCCGGCCCCTCCAGAACCGAGAAAGAGAGCCGGGCATTGGAGATGTAATTCCCCTGCGCATCGGTTAAGCTAGCCACCAGGGAAGTTGTCTGGCCGCCCTCCATAACCGGATTTGCCGTCACCACCAGGCTGGCCTCTCTTCCGGCGATGACCATAAATGGGGGACTGACCGCCTCCAACCCCTCATTGTCCCAGACCTTTATATAAATGTGCTCGGCAATTGCATAAGTCTCCTGGATGGTAACCCTCCCCTCGACCAGTTGGACCACCCCCACCCCTAAGCTATCCCCTGGTAACCCGGAGCTTGCCGAATAGGCCTGAAGCCAGACCCTCCTATCCTGGGTAGTTACCAGATTGCCTGTGTTGGCATCTAAGAGCCTGACCGTAACCGGAAACCTCTCCGGCGGCCCTGCCGTGGCCGTATCTGGTACACTAACCGCATAGTAGACCCCTCCGGCCTCGATGTTGATGGGGGGAGAATAGGCCTCCCGTCCCAGGTAGTCCCTCACCCTGATACAGATGGCCTCAGCCTTGTCGTAGGCCTGGTCGTTGATCAGGGAAATCCCATTCTCTAAGAGCCCACTTTTTACCAAGAGGTTTCCATCTGTGCTATCATGATTTGCCTTAAATGGGGTGATAATGAATGAATGGGAGGCACCGACCACTCCCCCAGTGGCCGGATTGATCAGCTTGACGGTTATGGGGAATGTGGCCGGTGGACCGGCCACTGCCATGGTGGGAACGGTGATCTCATAAGTGGCCGCATTGACCGGGATATCCACGGACTGGGGGGTCTTCTCCAGATTGACTGAGTCCTCAACAGTAACCTTTATCTGTCCCTGGCGATGGAGGACTATCTCAAAGTCCACCCTCCCGTTGGTAAATGGGGAACCCTGGTTCAGAGGGTTGGTCTCATCCAGGGAGCTGTCCGATGAGGTTATCTGGACAACCCCACCGTTGACATTCACCAGGTTCCAGTACTGGTCAACCGCTAAGGCAGTGACCATAAAGGGAACCTCAGACGTCTCTACCAGGGGCAGGCCGCTCTTTCCAGTGGGGGAAATGGAGCCTTGCTCGGCAACCTCCCCCGGGGCGACCAACTGGAGCTTCTTGTAGCCATCGGGGGCCAGGGAGAAGACGGAGCTCACCGCGGATAGGCCCAGGCTGTCTGATACCCTGATGAAGACCCCTTCGGCCTTGGTGTAGGTCTGAAGGAAGTCTGCCTCCCCCCCTTCAAGGTTGACCCTGCTTACCCCCACAGAGCCAGTTCCTGGGGTGCCGGTCTCAGCCGAATAGATGACAACCGATAGTTCCCTGTTCTCGGTAACGGCGACGGCATTGGTGTTTACATCCCTTAAGGTTATCTCCACCGGAAACGAGCTGGGGGGACCAACTGTAGCCGAATCGGGGACGGTGATCTGGTAGTAGAACCCACCGGAAGTTATATGGATGGGATGAGAATACTCTTGACGTCCATAGTCATCGTCTATCCTGATCACGATATCCTCCACGGTATTGTAGGTCTGATCGACTATGGTTACCGATCCGTTGTTCAGGGTGGCTGAGGTTCTACCCAGAACCCCATGGGCCGGGTCACGATTGGCCAGAAATGGGGTCATAGTGAAGCTGTTGGAGGAGGAGACGGGCTCCCCGGTTTGGGGGTCAACCAGTTTGACGACCACGAAGAAGGTGGCCGGAGGCCCGGCCAGGGCGGTCACAGGGACGGTGATCTCATAATGAGGGCCCTCCCTTACCTCAATGGGCACCACCTGGGGGAGCTTGGCTGGATCCGAGTTGTCGGAGGCGGTCACCTCAATGAACCCGGCATTGCTCAGGTATATGTTGAATATCCTCTCCCCGTTAACGAAAGGCTGATCCTGGTCGGGGGGATTCTCCTCGTTAAGGGAGTTGTCGCTGGAGCTGAGGTGGATCACCCCAGATTGGGTTGTGTCGGCTAAATTCCAGTATTGATCCACTGCCCTTACTAAAACCGTGAAGGGAACCCCTGCCCTCTGTGGATCAGGTGTCCCCGACTTACCGCTCTCCGAGACCGAACCCGGCTGGGAAGTCTCCCCTGGGGCTATAAGCTGAAGCTTCTTGTAGCCGTCTGGATCAATAGGGAAGACAGAAGATGTCCCCCTCACCCCTAAGGTATCTGTGGCCACGATATATATATCCTCGGCTTTGGTATAACTTTCCTGAATTGAGGCCCGCCCCTGAATCAGGTTGACCGTAGTGACATCCGTTATCCCCCCTCCTGGTTCCCCACTCGAGGCTGAGTAGATAGTGAGTTTCACCTCCCGGTCCTCGGTGGTGATGGGGTTTCCGGTCTGGGCATCCCTCAGCTCAACGGTCACCGGAAAGGTCTTTGGGGGGCCAACTGTGGCCGCCTCCAGAACCGATATATGATAGAAGACATCACCGGCCACCACCCGGATGGTATTAGAAAAGGTCTCCCTGCTGTAGTCATCCCAGACCCTGATGCAGATGGACTCCACCTTGTCATAGGTCTGGTGGTCAATTACCGCCACCCCGCTGTCCAGGATGCCGCTGGTGGTTCCCAAAATTCCGTCTGTGGGGTCGTGGTTGGCCAGAAGGGGGGTAAGGAAGAAGCCATGGGAGGCATTGACCGGCTCCCCGGTCTGGGGGTCAATAAGCCTCACGGTCATCGGAAAGCTTGCCGGTGGCCCGGCGGTGACCGTATCCGGGGTGATCACCTCATAATAGGCCCCCTGATGGACATTTATCCCCACCGTCTGGGTCTTGTTCATATCGTCTAAGTCAGTAGCCGTGACAGAGATCAACCCAGTATGGGCTAAATAGATGCTGAAGGTTATCTCCCCATTGACAAAGGACTGCCCCTGGTTTGGCGGATTGTTGTCATTCAAAGAGTTGTCAGATGAGGACAGCCTGATATGTTCCCCATTGATGGTGGGAACCAGGTTCCAGTACTCATCCACCGCCCGCACCGTGCAATCGAAGATGATGCCCGTGGTCTGAGGCAGGATAGAGCCGACCTTGCCTGTAGGGCTGCCCGGATCAGGGGATTCTCCTGGAGCAAGAAGCTGGATCTGGACAAAATCCGCCGGGGAGACAAAGATTGCACTTGTATCCGCAATTAGGGTGTCATTCACATCCTTGGCTATAACGAAATTTATCCCCGCTGTGCGGAAGAGGATCTGAAATTCCCTTGTCCCATCAGGATTTAGCCTGCTGTCGTTTCCCGGGATCACCGCATAGCCGCTGGTAGAGAGGTTCACCGTTGGCTGAGCCGGGACGAGGTTCCAGTACTGATCTACCGCCCTTACCATGGCCGGTATGGAGACACCAGCAGTGGTGGATGTGGCCGATCCCTTCTTTCCTGGGGCCACCCCTGGAGTATACTCCTGCCCGGGTAGGGTAATGAGAATCTTGCTGTATGTAGCAGCCAAGACATCAAATGGGTTGCTCGTTCCAGAGTGTCCCATCCCATCCTCACAGGAGAGCTCAACATCCGTCCCCGCCCGATAGATGGTCACGGTTCCCGTCCACTCCCCGTTGGTCAGGGTAATGCTAAGGGGGGTAAATGTCCCCTCTCCGGTGGAGGAGAGGAGGCTGATCTCCTGGTTGAAGGAGAGAACCTGGTTGCCAAAGCCATCCCTGGCGGTCACCCTCACATTGTGGACGGGCTGTCCCACCTGCTGGGGTGATGATATCTGGCTAAAGCTAAAGTGATCCAATGGACCGGCGGTGACCTCGATGTTGACCAGATCCTCCTTGTCGGGATCATTGGAGTCGGTGGCTCTTAGCCAATTCAACCCCACCGTGGCCAAGGTCACCGGATAGCCCTGCACCGGGCTTCCCATTGCCTCTCCCCCCGGGGGCAGGGTCGCCTGGGGATCGTTTGTGGCAAAATCTATCATAGGATAAGGGGGTGGATCCTCTATGGGGTTCCATAAGCTATCGGTAACCGCCACCTCAATCTGGAACTCGCTCCCTGCCATCTGTGTGGTCGGTGAGCCCGACTTGCCATCTGGCTCAAAGGTCCCCGGATCAAGGGACTCTCCGGGGGCGGCCAGGACAAGCTTAGAGTATGGTCCTGAGTGGACGATTATCACACTGCTCAAATCGTCCATGTCGGGGTTGAACCCGTTGACCGCTCTAATCCTCTGCCCCTGATAGGTGCGGAAGATAACCCTGTAATCACCAATTCCAAACTGGGTGAGCTGAGCCCCATCATCCAAGGACTCTATATATCCTGTGGGAGAGCTAATGCTTATGGGAACCAGAACCGAGGGTCCTGCTACCTGGTTCCAGTATTTGTCCACCGCCCTGATTGTAGCGGTGACTGTGGCTCCGGCCTGAACCGGAGTTGGTGGATTGCTGCGGCCAGGTGGGATTCCCGGGGTATAGGTCTCCCCGGGAAGGACGATCAATAGTTCGCTAAAAGGGCCTGCATTGATGGTAAAGTTATTGCTGAATCCTGTATGACCGGCAAGATCGTCACAGCTAAGTTGGGCATTGTTTGCCTTCTTGGTTATATGGACCAACCCCGACCAGGCACCGCTCGATAGGGTAACCAAGGTGGGGGTATAGGTATAGGGTCCAGTAGAGGACTCTAAGGCGATGTCTGAATTAAATGAGTAGACCCGGTTTTCGAAGGCGTCTTTGGCGGTAATGGAGACATTGAAGGGGGTAATGGTCGTCTGGGGGCTGGGTATTTGGGCGAAGGTGAAATGGTCTACCGAAGAATGGATGATGGAGATTGTGCTTACACTGGTGTTGTAGTTTATATCCTCCTCAACGGTGACCGTCTGGTTTCCCGCAGTCCTCAAGACCAGGTTGGAGAAGCTCTCGCTGTTTGAGGTCATCGGGGTAGATGCGGGAAGGGTAGCTAAGGTATCGGTGGAACTGAAAGAGATAGTTGGATAAGGAGTAGCGGAGACTGGATTCCAGTATTCATCCACGGCCTTAACCTCAACCTGAGGGAAGGGAACTCCAGCCACCTGTTGGTTTGGTTCACCGCTCTTTCCCGGAACCGTGCCCGGGGTGAGGTTCTCCCCGGGGAAGAGGAGGATCACCGTGCTATAGGAACCCGGGTTGACCGTGATATTCTCGCTTGTCCCGGAGGGAAGCTGGGACTGACCAGGGTAGGAGATGCTGTTGGTGCAAGTTATGGTATTGATATGGGTGGTGGGATCCGTTCCATACAAGGTGACCATCAGGGTGGCCTCTCCATTGGTAAAGGAGGATCCCAAGACAGAGCTGGGGCTTATCCCTCCCACAGAGGCACTCAGGGTCACATTGTCGGAGAAGATGGTATTAGTGGCTCCGGTGTTGTCTTTGGCCACAATGGTTATCTGGAAGGGAACTC
>DAOVCL010000048.1 GCA_030670005.1 Candidatus Zixiibacteriota bacterium
AAGAGGAGCAAGGGGAGGATGAAGATATAGCCCCTTAATCCCTCAGCTTTTAAGCTTTGGTTCATCGATATGCCCGAACTACCCTCTCTGCCTCTTTCTCAGCTCTGTCCAGGGCCTCTCCTGCTCCTATCTTCCCCGCCAGGGATAGGTTAACCCACTTCTGAACAATCTCGGAGACCAGCGTATAATATGGAAAGTTTGGTCTGGCAACGGCGCCTTCGAAGACACCCTTTAAGGCCTGAAGATGGGGGAATTTCTCCCTTACCTCTTGATCATCATAGATATCCACCCTTCCTGGGTTCCATCCCAGGCCGACTACAAGCTCTTTCTGAACCTTGTAGGATGTAACGAATTTGACGAATTCCCAGGCCTGGGCTTTGGCATCGGAATATCTGGAAATCCCTATATGCCAGCCTCCCAGGGCAGAGACCCCCGGTTTTCCCTCAAAGCCGGGAAGGGGGGCAATTCCCACTTTGCCTTTAACCGCTGATCCCCTGGCCTGATGCAGGCTCCAGGCATAGGGCCAGTTTCTCTCAAATAGGGCATTGCCACTCTGGAAGAGACTTCTCACCTCCTCCTCCTTCATCTCCGTATAGGTATTCGGGGGGGAGATCTTATACTTGTGGATGAGGTCAACCATAAACTGGAGCGCCTCAATGTTCTCAGGTAGGTTGAGGCAGAGCTCTCCCTCTTGGGTAGTAAACCCTCCCCCATTAGAAGCGGCAAATTCAAGGAAGTTACATACCAGCCCCTCATACTGGGCTCCCTGCCAGCAATAGCCCCAAAAGTTGGGAAACTCCCTTCGCAGGGCCTTTTGTATCTCCAGTGAACATCGAACAAGTTCCGTCCAGCTCCTTGGTGGAGCCCGGTAGCCAAACCTTTGGAGAAGATCCTTGCGGTAATATAGAAGGCCGCCATCGACATATATGGGGAGGGCTATCAGGTCACCATTATATCTGTCAGCAAACTCAAGAACTCTGTCAAAAAAGGGATCTACGGAGAAATCATCTCGGTGAATCCATCTATCCAGGGGCAGAAGCCACTTAGAGGCGGCGAATTGGCCTATCCAGACCACATCCATCAGGAAGAGGTCAGGATCCCTCTGCCTCGATTTTAAGGGGATAACCAGCCCCTGCCTCCTCTGATCGGTATCGGTTGGTTGCCTGATGAGATCGATGGGAATCCCCGTCTCCTTTTCAAAGCTTTCGGTTAATTTCTCCCAGAACTCCACCTCACTTGGCGCCCCTCCTACCATAAAGGTCAGCTTACCGCCCCTCCTCGTGCAGGTGACAAGCAGGAGGGAGGCCATCAAAAGGGCAAAAAGGATCTTTTTCATCTCTAAGTCTCCTTGGCAAGAAGATCTTTCAAAAGTTGGCGGACATCGTTCGGTGAATCAAGGTAATACCTGGCATTTGATGTTCCCAAACCCACCTTAACGGAATAGGAACCCTCCGGCAGAACCTTGAAGAGGTCCTCATCAGTCCAGTCGTCGCCCATTCCCAGAATGAAGTCGAAATCTCCTCCGCTGATCCAGTTCATCACGGCTCTCCCCTTGTTCACGCTGGCGCATTTTACCTCTATCACCTTGCTCCCCTGGAGCACTTGCAGGTCGGTATTGGCGGTAAGGGCTGTGAGAGTCCCCATCAACTCCTTTGCCCGCAGGACAGCCAGCTCAGGATCGGCCCCCCGATAGTGACAGACCAAGGAATATTCCTTCTCCTCCACAAACGATCCCGGCAGCCTATCAGCAGACCTCTCCAGCACAGGCTTTATCCAATCCTTCCACTCCTGGCTTAGTCTATCCATTATCCTCCATTGGTGCGTATTCTCCCTCCGCATCCAGACACCATGTTCGGCCACCAGGGCAATGTCAGGTTCCTTGAACCAGTTTTGTAGGGTCTCCCTATCCCGTCCGCTGATGAGAACGACCGTATTTTGAGGGGGGGTAGCAAGCCCTTTGAGCAGGGCAAGGAGCTCAGGATCTGGCTTCGCCTTCCTGGGCTGCTCCACCAAGGGAACAAGGGTGCCATCGTAATCTAAGAGAAACAAACAGCGACTGCTTTCCTGGTAGAGCTTTATTAACCTGTTCCTCACTGAAAGGGAGAGCTTTTTTGTCTCCAATTCCTTCTGGCGATCTTTTATCTCCAACAGTCCTGATATAAAATCGTCTGCCCAACGAGAGAGACCGTAGCGAGAGAGCCTACGTTGCATCGTCCGATTGCGGGAAATCTGTTCATCCTCCGGCATAGTTAAGGCCTCCTCTATGGCCTCTGCTGTCTCCTCCCGGTTGTTTGGGTTTATGATCAAGGCCTCACCAAGTTCCTTAGATGCCCCGGCCATTTCACTCAGGATGAGGACGCCTTTCCCCTCTTTTCTGGTGGCAACAAATTCCTTGGCCACAAGATTCATCCCATCCCTCAAGGGGGTAATCAGACCAACATCGGCAATCCGATAATAGGTGACCAGGGTAGGGAAGGAGAGAAACCTATACAGGTACCAGATGGGCACCCAGCCAGCGGTGCTATGTCTTCCATTTATTCTCCCCACCAATTCATCTACCTGCCGCTTTAAGAGACGATAGGGCTCTACCTTGGTGCGCGAGGGAACGACAACCAAGATGAGAGTAACCTTCTGGTTCCACTCCGGGTGTCTCTCCAAAAAGAGCTCAAAGGCCTCTAACCTTTTAGGAATGCCCTTGGTGTAGTCAAGTCTATCCACAGAGAGGATGATTTTACGATTCCCCGTCTTTCTCTTAAATCTCAGCACCGCTTTCTCGGTAAGGGAACTGGTTGCCTCGGCCTGGAATCGCTTCACATCAATCCCCATGGGGAAGACATCTACCTGCACCAAACGATTTTCCGCTGTGACCTGGCCCATCTCGTGGGCCAAGCCATAGAGCCTGAGCAGACTGCTGAGGAAATGACGAGCATAATCAAAGGTATGGAACCCTATGAGATCCGCCCCTAAGAGTCCCTCCAAGATCTCCTTACGCCAGGGCAGAAGGCGGAAGACCTCCAGGGAGGGAAAGGGTATATGCAGAAAGAATCCAATAGTAGCCTTGGGCAGGCTTTTCCGGAGAAGTTTTGGCAGAAGCATCAAATGATAGTCGTGAATCCAGATGATGTCATCTGGCCGAGCGATCTCGGTAACCCTTTTGCAGAATAGGCGATTCACCTCCAGATAGGCCTTCCATTCGGAGACCTCATACTTGGCAAACTGGGGAAAATAATGAAAAAGTGGCCAGATGGTCTTGTTGGTGAAGCCGTGATAGTATCCCTCGATATTGTGACGAGAAAGAAAGATGGGGTAGGAGCGAAATTGGGATTGTAACATCTCCTCTATCTCCCCCTTCTCCTTTTCCTCCTCGACCACTAACCCTGGCCAACCCACCCAAGCACTGTTATGGAGCTGATGGAAGATTCCCAGGCCAGTGGCCAATCCCCCGACACTGGGGCGGTAGGAAAGCCCTTTCCTCCTCCTTTCGATGCTCACCGGCAGCCTGTTCGATACGATGAGAAACCTTCTTTGATCTTCAATTTTATGCTGAAACATCAGAGGTACTCACCTCCTTTGGATGATACACCCGACGCATATGTCCTGATCTACTCATCAGACCCCTCACATATCCTATCTCCCTCTCCTCTATCTCCAAAACCTGGCCTATGCGCGGGCTCTCCCACCCCCTCTCCAGGGCAAGAAGAATCATATCCAGCTTTTCATAGGGGACCCCTATCGCCTCCTCATCTATGATTCCCGGCACCAGGTCCGGGGAAGGTGGTTTATTTAGGAACTTGCCAAAGGGGAGGAGTTTATAGGCCCCAGGGCTCTAAGATAAGGGGTAATATCGATCAATCTCGTTTTTATCCCTAAGTTCTTGGCCAGATTAAGGGCATCCTTGTGGTTCTCCACCTGAGGCTCTCTTTTTGGCATAATTAGGGCTAAAACCCTTTGGGTTCCCACAGCCTTCCTACACAAGGCCAAAACAGATGAAGTCCCTTAAGGAAGAGGCCATATTCTCCGGCTCGATCCTTAGTTGGGACTTTAGGCCTTCCCTCTGGGAAGTGGGGTCCATCTGATCACTTTGGCTAAAAGTTATGTAAAACCGGAGAAAGAGCCTTATTCATACCCTCAAAGCAATTCTTTTTTACATATTACCAAACCCTGCCTCGTCTGTCAAGGGGAAATTGGGAGATCATTGGCTGAGAACTCCACAAGGTTACCATAATCGGGAGTCTCCTTCAGCAGGTCATTAAGGATTGGGGGAGGTAGATTGAAAACACAGGAGGGGATATGCCTCCGAGGAGACCTGCTAAAAAATCTCTTAAAGTTGGATACTCCTCAGATCATCTCGTAATAGACCATTGAAGAACTATACAATGGGCTATCTTCAGATATTCTCCAACGGTTCCTCCCCGTACCAGAAGGTGAAAATTTGTGCTACTTTCCAAATTCCATCTTGACTTTTGCCTGCTTCCCCATTTTATTGGGGAAAGAATTTCAGGTAGTGGTTTGAAATTTTATTTACAATTCAATAGAGACAGACCTGAAGGTCTATCTCTAAAATTATAGAGCTCAACTGTCACAGGTAATACCTAAAGTCTTATGGATAACTCAGGTCAGAGGAAAAGCAATATTGGCTTCCATGAAATCACCATAGGGAAATGTGTCCTTATCTAACCGGATTATGGCTATTTGATGGCCTCATAGTTAGGGGATAATCCGATGTCCTCAACCCTCAGAAGCGTAGAGGAGTTAGTGGAGAAACTCTCCAAATTTCCAGGGATAGGGAGGAAAACCGCGCAGAGAATGGCCTATCATATCCTCAAGCTGCCTCAGGAGGAGGTTTCCTCCCTAGCTGTGGCCCTAAGGAGAGTGAAGGAGAAGGTAAAGTTGTGTTCGATCTGCTCTAACCTGACTGAAGAGGACCCTTGCCCTATCTGCACCGACCCCCAGAGGAACCGCTCAATTATCTGTGTGGTGGAGGAGCCAAAGGATGTGTTGAGCATCGACCAGGCTGGGGGATACAATGGGCTCTTCCATGTCTTGGGTGGGGTAATATCCCCCTTAGACGGAGTGGGACCGGAGGAGTTGCGGGTCAAGGAACTTGGAGAGAGATTAAAGAAGGGGATCAAGGAGGTGATCATTGCCACCAATCCCACCACTGAGGGTGAGGCCACTGCTCTTTATCTCTCAAAGGTAATAAAGCCCTTGGGGGTAAAGGTAACCCGTATAGCCAGGGGTATCCCCATAGGGGGAGAGCTGGAATATGCGGACAGAATCACCCTGAGCAAGGCCATGGAGGGAAGGACGGAGATGTAAAGATTTTGTGATTGGGCTTGACTTTCGGTTGCGACTTTGTTAAATTTTTCACAAATAGAAGGAGGTGAGATGATTGAGATCAGATGGCACGGACGAGGAGGACAGGGGGCCAAGACAGGGGCCCTCTTCTTGGCCGAGGCAGCCATAGAGGAGGGCAAGTACAGCCAGGGTTTCCCGGAGTATGGCCCGGAGAGGATGGGAGCGCCAATGAAGGGGTTCACCAGGATTGACGACAAGCCGATTAAGGTTCACTGTGAAGTGGCCAATCCTCAGGTGGTGATTGTCCTGGACACCACCCTCCTGGAGGTAGTGGATGTATGTGAGGGTCTAAAGAAGGACGGGATTCTATTGGTCAATACCCCCCAGGATCCCTCCCGGATACGCCAGAAGCTAAACATCTCTGGCCGAAAGGTCTATACTGTTGATGCCAATGGCATCTCCATCAAGGAGATTGGAAAGGCTATCCCCAACACTCCGATGATTGGAGCCTTTATCCGAGCCACCGGACTACTGAGGCCGGAGACCATCTATGAAGACATTAGACGGAAGTTTGGCAAGAAGTTTGATCAGAGGATTACCGAGGGAAATATTCGGGCGATAAAGAGGGCCTACGAGGAGGTGAAGGGAGAATGAGTAGGTTGAAAGGATGGAAGGAGATACCCATCGGTGGACTTATCCTGGAAGCGGGAAACGCCGAGGAATACCAGACAGGCACTTGGAGGACCTACAGGCCAGTCTGGGATGAGGGGAAGTGTATACACTGCCTTTTCTGCTGGATCTACTGTCCCGATTCAGCCATAATAGTTGAGGGGGGAAAGATGAAGGGAATAGATTTAAAACATTGTAAGGGATGTGGGATATGCGATCAGGAATGTCCCCCCAAGGTTAAGGCCATTGAGATGGTCTTAGAGAGCAAACTGCAAAGTGAAAAAGGAGAATGAGATGGGAAAGATAGTTGCCTTAACGGGAAACGATGCCGCAGGCACGGCAATGATCCAGATTAGGCCGGATGTGGTGGCTGCCTTTCCTATTACCCCTCAGACCGAGCTAATGCATAAATTTGCAGAGGCGGTGGCCGATGGGGATGTGGATACCGAATTTGTGTCGGTGGAATCTGAGCACAGCGCCATGAGCGCCGCAATTGGAGCTTCCGCTGCTGGGGCAAGGGTGATGACGGCCACTGCGGCCAACGGCTTTGCCCTGATGTGGGAGGTGGTCTATATAGCGGCCTCATATCGTTTACCTATAGTGATGACTTTAGTTAATAGAGCACTTTCTGGCCCCATCAACATCCACTGTGATCACTCCGACTCTATGGGGGGAAGGGATGCGGGTTGGATCCAGCTCCACTCCGAGAACTCCCAGGAGGTCTATGACAACCTCATCCAGGGAGTGAAGATAGCGGAGAACAGAGATGTGCTCCTTCCGGTTATGGTCACCTCTGATGGCTTCATCCTCAGCCACACCTTAGAGAGGATGGAGATCCTGGATAACCAAGGGGTTCAGGACTTTGTGGGGGAGAATCACCCCCAACACACGCTCTTAGATGTTGACCATCCTATTACCTTTGGTCCTTTAGACCTTCCCGACTATTACTTTGAGCACAAAAGACAGCAGGTTTTGGCTATGGAAAAGGCCAAGGGGGTAATACTGGAGGTGGGCAGGGAGTTTAAGAAACTATCGGGCAGAGATTATTGGTTGTTTGAGGAGTACCAGATGGAGGGAGCAGAACGGGCAATTGTGGCCTTGGGTTCCACTGCCGGGACGGTGAAGGAGACCGTAGATGCCTTAAGGGAGAAAGGTGAGAAGGTGGGGCTCATCAAGCTAAGGGTCTTCCGACCTTTCCCTAAGGAGGAACTCGTTGAGGCACTAAAGGGGATCAAGGCTTTGGTGGTTCTGGATAGATCCAATTCCTTTGGTGGCTTTGGCGGTCCCCTCTTCACCGAGATTAGGTCAACCCTCTATGGCTCAGGCCTGTCCTTTGAGGTCTTGAACTACATCTATGGTCTGGGGGGGAGGAACATAAGCCTAAAGGAGATAGAAGGGGTCTACTCCGACCTGAAGGAAGTCATAGAGACAAGTAAAGTGAAGGAGAGGATCAACTATTTGGGAGTTAGAGAATAGGAGGCCCAAGATGGCTTTAAGTCTAAAGGAGTTATCTCAAAGGAGGGATCTATTATCCGGTGGGCATCGGGCCTGTGCTGGCTGTGCAGGCAGCACCGTCATCAGACAGGCCCTTCTGGCTGCAGATGTGCCGGTAGTAGCCGGATGTTCCACCGGCTGTATGGAGGTGGTTACCACTATCTACCCCTATACGGCCTGGAGGGTCCCCTTTATCCACAATGCATTTGAGAATGTGGCCGCCACTATCAGCGGGGTGGAGGCTGCCTATCGGGCCCTGAAGAGGCAGGGTAAGATTGATCGAGAGATAAAGTTCATCGCCTTTGGAGGGGACGGTGGAACCTATGATATTGGCATTCAGGCCCTCTCCGGAGCAATGGAGAGGGGCCATGATATGCTCTACATCTGCTATGACAACGAGGCCTATATGAACACCGGTATCCAGAGGTCTGGGGCCACCCCCCATGGGGCAGCCACCTCCACCAGCCCAGCGGGGAAGAAGATCCCCGGCAAGAGGGAGTTCAGAAAGGATCTGACCTCGGTGATGGCTGCCCACGACATCCCCTATGTCGCCCAGGCTGTCCCTTCCCATTGGAGGGACTTTATGGGTAAGGTGCAGAAGGCCCTCTCTGTCAATGGGCCTTCCTTCATAAATGTATTGGCCCCTTGCCCCAGGGGATGGAGGTTTAAAGACAAGGATTCGATGGAGATGGCCAGGTTGGCGGTGGAGACCTGTTTCTGGCCTCTCTATGAAGTAGAGAAGGGAACCTGGAAGCTGACCTATAAGCCCAAGGAAAAGAGGCCAATCACTGACTGGATAGGAAGACAGGGCAGGTTCAGGCACCTGATGAAGGAGGAAAACAAGCATGTCATAGATGAGCTCCAGGCCAATGTGGACTACAAGTGGGAGCAGATCCTCAAAAGGTGTGAGGGTTAAGAGAGGGGGGCGTCCTTTGGGCGCCCCCCTTAAATTTTTGCTTAAGGAAAGGGCTTTTTAGTTCACTATTATGGTAGCGAGCCGTCAGATGCCCTCATCTGACGGCAATTTCTATCCTTTTATGCTCTCAGGGTTCCTGCCCTGATAGTTGTCCCTTCTCCTTATTCCGTGTTACTCCGTGGTCTGTGCAGCCAAGCAGTCGATTTCCTAATAGCTGACCGCTGTTGGTGGAGAAATTCCTTGATAAATCGTCACGGATGGGGTAACTTCTCTCTCAGGGATATGAAAGAAACCAGATCAATTGTTCAGAGGACTTCAAGGTTTCGGGACTTTTTTGCCCTGAAGAGAAACATTATAGTCCTGGCCTCCTCTACCTTCCTCCTTGGCTGTGGCGAGAACCTTTGGGCCAAGTTCCTCCCCAAATATCTGCAGGCCCTGGGGGCCAGCATAGGCTTGGTTGGGCTATTTGGCACCCTGCAGGAGTTTACTGATACCATCTACCAATATCCAGGGGGCCGTATCACTGATCGAATCGGGAGGAAGAATGCCCTGGTCCTCTTTACCGGCATCGGTTTCCTGGGTTATTTCATATATTTAATCGCCCCCCATTGGCCCGTTATCTTCGTTGGCCTTCTCTTTGCTATGGGGCTGAGTTTGGCCCAGCCCGCTATCTTCGCCCTCATCGGAGACTCACTTCCCAGGGGGAAGAGGGCTATGGGCTTCACCATCCAATCCATCCTGAAGAGATTGCCCATTGTCATCGCCCCTCCCATTGGCGGCCTCCTCTTGGAAAGCTATGGGATCAAGGGGGGTATCCGACTGGGACTATCCGCCAGCTTAGCCCTCACCCTGCTGGCCGTATTCCTGCAAAAAAGATGCTATACTGAAACATTTGTCCCTGTAAAGAAAAACAGTAAGGGTAGCTCCCCCTTGTCCAGATGGAGGGCCCTTAACCCTTCCCTGAAGGCTCTCCTCAGTGCGGATTGCTTGGTGAGGTTTGGAGATCGACTGGTGAAGATCTTCGTCATCTTCTGGGCGATGGACTCTATTGGAGCAACGGCCTTTCAATTTGGCCTGCTCACCGGGTTGCAGATGGCTGTCTCCATCCTCAGTTACATCCCCATTGCTCGCCTGGCTGATCGGGGGAGCCGCCTACCGTTTGTGGCTCTCTCATTCTTCTTTCTGCCAATGTTTCCCCTGGTTCTTTTCTTCTCCAAAAGCTTCACCTGGCTTATTTTTGCCTTTTTGGTTGCCGGCTTACGGGAGATCGGGGAACCGCCGCGCAAGGCTCTGATTGTAGACCTTGCCCCTAATGAAATCCGTGGAGAAGTGGTGGGGATCTATTATGCCCTGCGTGGCTTTGTGGTGATGCCTGCCGCTGCCATTGGTGGGGTTATCTGGTCCTTCCAGCCCCAGGTTGCCTTTTTGACCTCAATAGTAATTGGCCTGTCAGGGTTTCTCCTTTTGCTCACCAGGGTGAAGGAACCAGGGAAACCGGTGTTAGTGCGAAGGATTTTCAAGGGGACAATTGGCAGAAAATAGTGGTGGATGAGTGCCACTGCGGATGGCTGAGTAACAAGCTCCCCGCCACAGGAAATTAGCTTTATTTCGCAGCCCTCAATCCTCCCATTTCCTGCTTATCTTCTCCCCCAGGAAGAAACAGGCGACCCCCACCATTGCCCCAGCTACTGAGTCCACGGCGTAATGGTAGCGGGTATAAACAATGGACACGGCAAGGCTGAGCACAATGGGCAGAAGGATCCAGAAGATGGTCTTCTCATATCTTCTGGCGGAGAAGAGGACGGCAAAGGCGGCGGCAACATGGGAGCTGGGGAAACACCCCCCATGGATTGAGCCCTTAGCCTGGATGCTCCTCACCAGACTCAAGAAGAATCCTCCCTGCAAGGGGGCAGAATGTAGCTCGACCATCGTCTCCCAGGGGCCCCTGGCTGGAAAGAAGAGAAAGCCTATATAGGAGATGTAATAGGCCAATAGGACATTGAAGAGGAACTTATTAAACTCTTCCCTTTTTCCTCTAAAGTAAAGGGGGAATCCCCCAATGGGGATGAGTAGAAAATACATAAAGTAGGAAAACTCCATATATTCGGTGAGCCAGGGGCGGGCATGCTGGCCGAACCAGACCGTGGGGTGCACCCCAAATAGAAGGTAGTCAAGCCTCATCAGGGGGACCTCTGCCCAATAGGGGAAGAGGATAGTGGTTATCCTTCCCAGCTCCTCAAACATAGGGGCAAGCAACAACACCGGATACCAGTCCCGCAGAAATATCAAAATGAGGGACTTAAACCTTCCCGATCCTCGTACAAAGAGGTAGATAAGCAAAGAAGTGAAGTAGTGGATGAAGACATCTAAACCCCAGGCCTTTAACTCAGAGTGAAAGAGGAGGATAAGTGTTCCCATCAGGGCCAGATAAGAGATGATGGCAATGTCTATGGGGCGAAACGGGGTCCTTTTTTTGTTGAACTTATTTAACCTTATCAGGGGTTTCCTCCGAGGTAGCAGAATCAGCCCATAGGATAATGATAACTCCCCTTTATGTCAAGAGTGGAGGGGTAAAATGTTTGACCTTTTTCTTTGGGCGGAAACGCAAGGAGATATGATAACAAAGTGGTTGTGCCCAGTAAAATACTACGGAGAGCATCAAATTGTTTACTTCCAAGTGTCATTTCGACCGAACCCCGAGACAAGCTCAGGACAGGCTCCGTGAGCGGAGAAATCTGATTTTGCCTGAAACAGATTCCTCGATTCCGCTTCGCTCCACTCGGAATGACATGAAAAATGTAAACTATTTAGTGACCTTGGTAGTAATTTGGTTAACAAATCGCCTGAGAACGCATT
>DAOVCL010000184.1 GCA_030670005.1 Candidatus Zixiibacteriota bacterium
TCAGTGATGAATGAGTACCTCTTGTGAAAATCTACACCGACATACAACATAGTTGCACCCCCTATATTTTGGGTTAGTTCCTTTAACCCTCATTATACACCCAAAATCCGGGGCATGCAACTTTTTCATAATATCAAACCTTTAATTACCAATTTAGGCGCTGCTCAATATTCTCGTTTTTAAGGCTTTTAACTCCCTTCTCAGTTGTAGCGATCTCCTAAGATCATCCTCAATGCCCTTTACAACCGCACTCACAGCTCCTCCCTTGACATTAAAATGCCGCCCAACTTCGCTATTTTTCGCCCCGCTTAGCATCTTTGCTAAATAGATGGCTATCCTTCTCTCTCTACATTCTCTCCGTCTTCTAACCAATTCCTCTATTTCTACACCGTAATACCCATCAACCTCCTCGATAATCACCTCCAGTGTGGGTTTCCTCCGAATATGACGCAAGGCAGGAAGTTCACTATCCACCTTTACTTCTCCAAGCAATCCCCTCATTTTCTTCACAAAATGCTTCTTCCATAGGATAAAATCAGCCTCCAGAGCCGAAAACGGATTCCTGGGTATGACCTCATCCAATGAAGATAATGCAAACCTTCGATAAGAACCGATAGCCTCTTTCTTTTTGGCAGAGAAATAGGAAAGAATGTCCGTTATATCCACCAGCTTATCCATCCTGGAACCAGAGTAGTTACCAAAACTCGACCACTTGTGTCTCTCAGGTGAGTCAACAATTTTGGCCCTTACCGGATTGAGGTGAATATATCTGCTCAGTTCCAACAGATAGGAATCCTTCTCCACAATGATCGACTTATATCTTCCCTGGAAAAGATGACCACTCCTATTGTATTTTCTGTTCACATAGACTGTGTAGCTGGTGTTGATATTCTGCATAATCTGGGTAATATTGGAGAGTGGTGTCTCCAGCAACAAGTGATAGTGATTGTCCATGAGGACATACGCATGAAGGAGGTAACCGTACCTTTCCTTTGTCCTGCGAAGGATCTCCAGGAATCTTTTCCTGTCTGAATCCTCGAAGAATACCTTCTCTTTAAGATTCCCTCTGGATGTAATATGGTATAAGGCTCCAGGAAATTCTAGTCTTAATTGTCGGGCCATAATGAGTCAAATATAATGCAGGGTAGTGAAGGTGTCAATTAGTATTTAGAGGTTTGACCCCTTTTGACTAATATCTGAACCACTTCACCAGCTCTGGCAGGCTTGGCCTCTTGCCATACATGAGGATACCCACCCGATAGATCCTGCTTACCACCCAGACCATAGCAACGATAGATGAACCAAGCAGAACCAGGGAGAGGAGGATCTGCCAGAGAGGTGGGGTCTGCACGGCTATACGGGTAAACATAATTATGGGGGCAAAGAAGGGAATAAGGGAGAAGAGAACGGCAAGTCCTGAGTTCGGATTTCCAATCACATAGAACATTAGCATAAAGGGGATGATCAACAAGGCCACTAAGGGCATCTGAAGATGTTGGGCATCCTCATCGGAGCTGACCATCGCCCCTACTCCGGCATAAAGGGTGGCATAGAGGAAGTAGCCCAGGAGGAAGAAGAGGACAAAGAAGAAGAGAAGCGATATGGGAATCCCCGGGAGGGATAAGGGACCCATCTCCCCGGCAAGAGAGCTCACTAAACTCCTTCCATAAAGGGAGAGCCCCCCCACTATCAGAGACCAGATAAGAAACTGGGTAAGACCCACCCCTCCAACCCCCAAGACCTTCCCGGCCATTAGGTGAAAAGGCTTGACGGCCGAGACTATCACCTCCACCATCCGGGAGCTTTTCTCCTCTATCACTCCCCGCATAACCATAATCCCATAGATTATAAGGGATATGTAGAGAAAGAAGACCAAAATGTAGGTGATCATAAAGGTGGCACCAGTATCCTCCTCCTCCTTCCCACGACCTGTTACCTTGAAAGTCCTCAGGTTTACCTCCTTAACCAGTTTCCTCACCCTCTCTGGGTCAAGCCCGCTGTTGCTTAACCTGAAATGGGATACTGCCTTAGAGACCCCCTCCTCCAAATCCTCGTTCACCCTAAAGTTGCTTACATTCCGGGCATAGAACTGCGCCTGGTTTCTCTCAAAGATATCTTTGGGGATAACCAAATAGCCATCAATTTCTCCTTCATCAACCTTTTCGGTAAGCTCCTTACGAACCTCTGGCAACTCTTCAGGAGATGTCTCCACCTTGGAGAGTTTATAGAGGCTAATCCCGCCCTTTGTGGTATCTTTTAAGGCGGCCTTTAAACCAGGGAAGATCCTGTCCGTCTGGTCAATAATGAATATCTTCTTTGGCTTCTCGCTTTTCAGAGTCATCAAAAGAGCGGGGGCTACGGTGAGAATCCCAATAACAATTGGCATAGCCAGGGTGCCGATGATGAAGCCTTTTGTCCTCACCCTGGTCAGATATTCCCTCTTCACTACAGCCCTTATCTTCCCCATTTCTTCTCCTTTTTCACGGTCTGGATGAATATCTCGTTTAGCGATGGCTCAACCAGCTCGAACTTGAGGATCGTCACTTCCTGAGCGGCTCTCTTTAAGATCATTTGAGGGTTGGCCCCTGTGGAGGGGTGGATCTCCACATATCTCCCATAATCATCATAATTTTCTACAATTTTCTTATCATCGAGAAAGTTGGTTTTGCCTTCATATTCCATGACAACTGTGTTCTTCCCATAATTGGCCTTTATCTCTTTTAGGCTTCCATCCAGGACCTTCTCTCCCTCATTTATCAGGCAGATCTGATCACAGAGCTTCTCGGCCTGCTCCATAAGATGGGTGGAGAGGATGATGGATGCTCCCTTCCTCTTCTCCTCCAACATCACCTCCTTGACCAGATTGGTATTCACCGGATCCAGGCCGGTGAAGGGCTCATCCAAGATGATCAGTTTAGGAGAATGAAGCAGGGGTGGCAATGAATTGAAGCTTCTGCTGCATCCCCCGGGAGAGCTCATCCACCTTTTTCTGCCTCCAGTCCGAGAGGTCGAACCTCTCCAGCCAATAATCGGTCCTCTCCTTGGCCGTCTTCTTTTTAATCCCCTTTAGCTCAGCCAGAAACCAGAGCAGAGGTTCAACCTTCATCTTCCGGTAGAGCCCCCTCTCCTCCGGGAGGTATCCCACCCTGTCCCGCACTGAGGAGGAGTTTGCCTGGCCAAGGATGGTTATCTCACCCTGATCTGGGGCCAGGATATCCAGTATCATCCTGATGGTGGTGGTCTTCCCCGCCCCGTTGGGGCCCAGAAGGCCATAGATGCATCCCTCTCCGACACTTAGGTCAAGTTCCTTGACCGCATCGAGACTGCCAAATGACTTGGTTACACCTCTCAGTGTTAGTAGCTCCACCTTGACTCCTTCATTCGTATGCTCATTTTAACCTTGGTGACCTTCATGTAGGAATAAAACTTTGCCGTAGATAAGAATGATAAACTTGAAATCACTCTGGTTTCTATTATCCCTTTCTGGCTAAGTGAACCTTTTCACAAATATTGTAACGTATTCGCCGAAGTTGATGGTTAAAGCAACATTGATGTTGGACATGATGTCAAAATCCGAAGCACGAAACAAGCCCGAATGACCAAAATCCAAAATTCAAGACAAAGAGAAAGAAAGAT
>DAOVCL010000082.1 GCA_030670005.1 Candidatus Zixiibacteriota bacterium
AGAGGGCTCTCTTCAGGGCAGGCAGTATTTCGGTGCCGCCACCTCCTCTCTGGACTTCAAGCATCTCGATGGCTCGCCTCTTGTTCTCCTTGTTGGCAGGGATGGGTCTTTCTGATAGAACCTTTGACCCACCTGCGAAGAAAAGGACGTTCAGATAGTCTTCTCCTCTCAAATCCTTGATAATCTTTGTGATGAGTTCCTTTGAAACCGAGAGAGGAAAACCGCGCATTGACCCGGAGACATCCACGATAAAGACATATTCCCTTGGGGGAATCTCCTCCGGACTGATCCTCTCAGGTGGCTCAACCATAAGAAGAAAGAAATTCTCCTCCTCCCCAGGGTAGAGGAGAAGTCCAGCATCTATCTCCCTTCCCTCAAGGGAGTATCTCAGGATATAGTCTCTGTTGCCACTCTTCTTTTCCGATGGATCGAGAATTACACTTAGTTCCTCTTTGCCTTCCCAGTTTAAATTTACCTTGTGTGAAGGGACGGTTACCTTTGCTATGGGGAGGCCCGATGAGATATGAACCTCTATATCGAAATCATAGGTAGGTTTCTCCCCCTCATGGAGGTAGGGGCTTTTCACCCATTTTTCTTGGTCACTTGCCTCCTCTTCGGTTATGTTTGAGTATCTAGGTCCGACCACGGTGGGGAAGACAAACTCATAGATCCCCTCCTCTGGGACAAGTAGTTCCGTGTATTCAACCGTAACCTCCACGGTATCTTGCGGCATTATGTTTGCCACCTTCATCTGAAAGACATTCGGCCTCTCTTCCTCTAAAAGGGAGGCCACCCTCCCCTCTCTTTTGGCCTCTTCATACTTTCTCTTTGCCTCCTTTCTCTTTTCTATTTTGGCCACGATGGTTCTCTCACCTATTTGCATCTTCATCCCATGGATAGCTGCCTTCACCCCCATGGGAAAGACATAGAGGGCCTCAATGGTCCTTTTTCCCTCGTTTTTATAAACCTGCCTTATTTCTATGTCCGCAATGACCCCTGCAATGTTTACCTTTACTCTGGTCTCCTTCAGTGGCAACTGATCAAGGTTAGGGTCATCGCTTTTGACAAAAAAGTAAGGGGAAAGGGTATTCCCTTCTCTTTCAAGTTCAAGGGAGAAAACCAGGGATGGAAAGAGCAAAGGGATCAAGGAGAGTAAAAGAATCCACCTTTTCATCGTTTTTACCTCCTTCTACAATGTGTTTGTTTTAGCCTTTGGCAACACAAACATTTAATAATTAAGCCCTTTCTCTATCCCTTACCTCGGATAGCCTGAGCTCAGGGTATGGCTTAGCTATCCCGCTTTTGAGAGACTAAAGTATATACCTGCTTAGGTCCTCATCCTTGACTATCTTGCCCAGGCAACTGTTTACCATCTGGCTGGTTACGTTCGCCTTCCTTATCCCGGAGTCTGGCACAGAGTAGAGGATATCCTCCAAGAGGGTGGTCATCACGGTGTGTAGCCGGCGGGCGCCTATGTTCTCCATACGCTCGTTCACCTGGCTGGCGATGTGGGCAATGGCCCGAATTGCCCCCTGGGTGAAGGTTATACTCACCTCCTCTGCCTTGAGAAGAGCTGTATACTGCTTGATGAGGGCATTTTGGGGCTCGGTGAGTATCCTGAAGAAATCATCTTCGCTCAGGCTACTTAACTCGGCCCGAATGGGAAACCTCCCCTGCAATTCTGGGATAAGATCTGAGGGCTTAGAACTGCTGAAGGCTCCAGCGGCGATAAAGAGGATGTGGTCTGTCCTCACCATCCCGTGTTTGGTGGCCACGGTTGATCCCTCTACGATGGGTAGTATGTCCCTTTGCACCCCCTCCCGGGAGACATCGGGTCCTGTCTTTGATTTTGGACCAGCGATCTTATCGATCTCATCGATGAAGATAATTCCTGAGTTTTCCACTTTGAATTTGGCCTCAGAGATCACCTCATCCATATCAATAAGCTTTCCCGCCTCTTCCTCCTCTAAGATATGGCGAGCTTCCCTCAGGGAGACCTTCTTCCGTTTCTTCCTTTTAGGCAGCATTCCGCCGAAGATCTCCTTCATATTTATGCCCATCTCCTCCATTCCTGCAGGGGAAAAGATCTCTATCATAGGGAACCTGTCATCAGGGAGTTCTAACTCCAGCATCCTCTTCTCCAGCTTTCCCATCCGTAGCTGCAACTGCAGCTTCTCCCTGCTTCTCTGTCTCTTCTCTAAGAGATCTGGATCTTCCTGCCCCCCCTTTAGAGGGAAAGGGGGGAGAAGGAGATCAAGAAGCCTCTCCTCGGCCAATGCCTTGGCCTTCTCCCTTACCTCCCCTGTCTTCTCCCTCTTTACCATATTCACCGCCAAATCAACGAGATCCCTAACCATAGACTCCACATCCCTGCCTACATAGCCGACCTCCGTATACTTGGAGGCCTCTACCTTGATGAATGGGGCATTGGCCAGGTTGGCCAACCTGCGGGCTATCTCCGTCTTGCCCACGCCAGTCGGTCCGATCATTATGATGTTGTTAGGGTTTATCTCCTCCCTGAGTTCAGGGGGAACCTGCTGTCTTCTCCATCTGTTCCGCAGGGCAATGGCCACAGATTTCTTGGCCTTCTCCTGGCCGATTATGTATCGGTCCAGCTCCCTCACAATCTCCTGAGGGGTTAGCTCCTTTATTTTCCTGGTTGTCATCTTATAGCTCTTCGATGATGAAGTTTTCATTAGTATAGATACAGATGGATGCGGCGATCTTCAAGGCCTCTTCGACGATTTGTCTTGCCTGCAGCTTGCTGTGCCTGATCAGGGCCCTGGCCGCGGCCAAGGCATAGGCTCCTCCCGAACCTATGGCCAATATCCCATCATCAGGTTCCATTACCTCCCCTGAGCCGGAGATGAGGAGGGAATGCTCCCTGTCCATTACGGCCAAGAAGGCCTCCAGCCTGCGCAGGTATTTGTCCGTCCTCCATTCCTTGGCCAGTTCCACCGCGGCCCGAGGAAGATTGCGGGGATGTTCCTCCAACTTAGCCTCAAACTTCTCGAAGAGGGTAAAGGCATCGGCAGAGGCTCCGGCAAATCCGGCCAGAACCTCCCCCTGGTGCAGCCGGCGGAGCTTGTTGGCTCCTTCCTTTATAATGGTATGCTCGAAAGTTACCTGTCCATCGCCCCCTATGGCCACCTTTCCCTTATACCTCAAGCCTATTATGGTTGTTGATCTGATCATTTGCTTACCCTCCGGCCCTGGGATGGGCCTGTCTGTAGACCTTCTTTATCCTCTCGGCGGTTATATGGGTGTATATTTGAGTAGTAGAGAGGCTGGAATGACCCAAGAGTTCCTTCACTGCCCTCAGGTCTGCACCCCTATCTAAGAGGTGAGTGGCAAAGCTGTGGCGGAGGCTGTGGGGGGAGAGGGAACTATCCTCGGAGATCTTTCTCAGATAGCCCTTGACCAGGATCTCTATCCCTCTGGGGCTGAGCCTTTCCCCCCGATAGTTGAGGAAGAGGGCCTCCCCCTTGGGTTTAAGCCTCTCCCTCTTCTTTAAATATTCCCTGATGGCTAAGGCCGCACTTCTGCCCAGGGGAACTATCCTCTCCTTCCCCCCCTTTCCCCTCACCTTGATTAGATTGTTGGCCAGATCAAGTTGGGAAAGTTTAAGGCCAGCAAGCTCCCTAAGCCTAATGCCTGATCCATAAAATGTCTCCAGGATGGCCCCATCCCTCAGGCCCAGGACATCGGGCCTCTGGGGGGAATTCATCAGGGAACCTACCTGCTCCTGGCTGAGAAAGGAGGGCAATCTCCTCCTCTTCTTGGGGGAGGAGATATAGGCGGCCGGATTTGACTCTGTTATGCCTTCCCGACAGAGGAACTTGTAGAAGGAGCGGATGGCCGAGAGCTTTCTGGAGATGGAGCCATTGCTATATCCTTTTGCCTTTAATTGCCCCAAAAAATGTCTCAACAAAAACCTATCGACAGTCCTCACCTGATCCTGCTGGGCGGATGAGGACTTCTCCCTCAAGAAGGAGTAAAACTGGAGAAGATCCCCTCGGTATGAGCTCTGAGTATATGGGGAGAGTCCTCTCTCCTTTTCTATGTAGTCAATGAACTTTCTTAGGTAGTCCTTAGACATCCTCGGTTACCTCCTTGTGACAGGTAGGACAATAGAGGTATGACTCAGCCTTTCTCCTCTTCTCTAACAGATAGGGGGCCCCACAATGGGGACAACTCTTGACCACTGGTTTGTCCCAACTAGTAAAATCGCATTTGGGGTAACGACTGCAACCGTAGAAGGTCCTCCCCTTCTTGCTCCTGCGGGCAACCAGGTAACCATCACATCCCGAGCGGGGACATCTTACCCCTGTGCTCAAGGGTTTAGTGAATTTACATTGGGGATAATTTGAGCAGGCCAGAAACTTGCCGTATCTACCGGATCTTACCACAAGCTTGGCGCCACAGAGCTCACATCGTTCCTCTGTCTCATCCTCTGGAAGGGGTTTAGTGTTGGTGCACTGGGGATAGCCGGAACAGGCCAGAAACCTTCCATTTCTCCCCCATTTGATGACCATCTTTCCTCCGCATTTCTCACAGACAATATCCGTCTCCTGGGTGAGTCCCCTCTTCAGTTGGGTCCTTCTTTCCTCGGCCTCTTTGACCATCTTCTGAAAAGGCCCATAGAAATCCTTCAACACCCCTACCCACTCATCTTTCCCCGACTCAATGCGGTCTAAGTTCTCCTCCATCTGAGCAGTGAATCCCACATCAAAGAGGGAAGGGAAGTTCTCCACCAAGATATCCTTTACGGTTCTTCCCAACTCAGTGGGGAAGAACTTCCTCTCTTCAAATTTTACATATCCTCTGGTCAAAATGGTAGTGATTATCTGCGCATAGGTGGAGGGTCTGCCAATTCCCTTCTCCTCCAGTTCCTTTACCAGGCTGGCCTCAGTATAACGGGGTGGAGGCTTGGTGAAGTGCTGTTGGGGGATGATCTCCTTTATCTTCAAGACCTCTCCCTCTGTCAATGAGGGTAGGATTGTTTCCTCCTCCGGTAAGGGATAGACCTTGAGGAAACCGGGAAATTTTAGGGTTGAACCGGTGGCCCTGAATAGGTAAGGGCCAGCCTCGATGTCGACTGCCGTGGAGAGATAGATGGCTGAACTCATCTGACAGGCCAGAAAGCGGCTCCAGATGAGGCTGTATAACCTGAATTGATCAGGGGACAGGTATTCCTTTATCAGATCGGGTTCCTTCCCCGGAGAGGTTGCCCTGATGCATTCGTGTGCCTCCTGAGCCGACTTCCTGCTCTTATATTTCCAGGGTTTGACGGGAAGATAGTCACCGCCAAACTTCTTCCCTACCCAGGTTCTTGCCTCCTTTAGGGCCTCCTGAGCAATGCGGGTGGAATCGGTCCTCATATAGGTTATCAGACCAGTTCTCCCCTCCTGGCCCAAATCCACCCCTTCGTAGAGCTGTTGGGCAAGCATCATCGTCTTCTTTGTGGAGAAACGAAGCCTTTTGGAGGCCTCCTGTTGCAGGGTGCTGGTGATAAATGGGGGATAGGGGTTTCTCTTCCTTTCATTGATGGTAACTTTGGTTACAGCAAACTCTCTTCCCTTCAGGTCATCCAGTATCTGATCGGCCTTGACCTTGTTCGAAATTTTGAAGTCCTTAGAGTTTATCTTATGGAGTTTGGCCTTGAATGGGGAACCATCTCTGGAGAGAAGCAGGGCAGTTATGCTCCAGTATTCCTGGGGCTTAAACTCCTCTATCTCCCTCTCCCGGTCACAGATCAACCTCAGGGCTACAGATTGCACTCTGCCCGCTGAGAGTCCCCGATATATTGTAGTCCAGAGGAAAGGGGACACTTTGTAGCCTACCAATCGATCCAAGATGCGGCGTGCCTGTTGGGCATTGACCAGCCTCATATCTATCTGCTGAGGGTTCTCCACGGCCTCCTTTATGGCCCTCTTGGTGATCTCATTAAACCTCACCCGATAGAGATTTGCCGCAGGGGCTTTTAACTCCTGGGATACATGCCAAGCGATGGCCTCTCCCTCCCTGTCTGGGTCTAAGGCCAGGTATATCCTCTTCCTGTCCTTGGCCGCCCTCTTCAGTTCCCTGAGGGTCCTCTCCTTTCCCTTGATGACCACATACTTGGGGGAGAAGTCATTCTGCACATCCACCCCTAACTCCTTTTGAGGTAGATCCCTTATGTGACCTAAGGAGGCCTTTACCTCATAACCTTTCCCCAGGAATCTCTTTATGGTTTTTGCCTTGGCTGGTGATTCAACTATAAAAAGAGAGTGATCCAATTTTACTTCCTCTTTTCCCTTTTCTCATATTTGAAATCGATTATCCCCTCCATAAGTTCCCGGAGAGCGCGAACGGTTGCCTTCTCCCTTTTTCCTGATTCCTCTGATAATTCTTCCTCCTTTCTCCTGTTTATCTGTCGGGCCCTTCTGGCGGCCACCATAACGGCCTCATACCTATTCTCGGTCCTCTCCATCAATTTTTCAATGGGTATTAATTCCATCAATTACCCCCTTTTTAGCCTCTCTACCCGGCTAACCTCAGCTTTTATAATAGCTTCCACTGAGGCAATTGTCTCTTTAACATCTTCATTTATCACCACATAATCATATCGTTCCCAATATCCCATCTCTTTCCGGGCGATGGACAATCTCCTCTCTATGGTCTCCTCCTTCTCGGTAAACCTTCCCCTTAGCCTGGCTTCCAGAACCTGAAGGGAAGGGGGAAAGATGAATATGAGAACGCTTTGGTGATATTTCTCCCTAATCCTCATTGCCCCCTGAACATCTATATCCAGGAGAATTACCCTCCTTTCCTTAATCGCTTTCTCGATGCGGCCTTTGGGTGTGCCATAGAGGTACCCGTAAACCTTTGCCCACTCAGCCAATCCCCCTCGAGCTACCCTATCCCTGAACTCCTTCTCCGAGACGAATATATAGTCTTTTCCTGTCACCTCGGAAGGTCGTCGAGGGCGAGTGGTTAGGGAGACAGAGTAAAGATACTCGGAATGACCTTGCAAAAGAGACCGGCAGATGGTGGTCTTTCCACCCCCGGAGGGGGAGGAGATGACCACCAAGAGCCCCGGAGGTTTCTCAAACATCCTTCTCCCTCCCCTTTAGCCTCTGCACAATTGTATCTACGGCGATGGCTGAGAGGATGATGTGATTGCTCTCGGTGATAATGATAGTCCTGGTCTTTCTTCCCTGGGTAGCATCTATTAGCTTTCCCTTTTGCTTGGCATCATCCTTTAACCTCTTCACCGCCAAAGAACCAGAGTTGATAATGGCCACGACCTTGTCCATGGAGACCACATTTCCAAAGCCAATGTTTAGAGGCGGTTCCCTACTCCACATTTTGTAACTGCTCCCTTACCTTCTCCAACTCCTCCTTCATCTCCACAACCTTTTGAGAGATCGAGGCGTCTAATGCCTTGGCTCCCATAGTGTTTACCTCCCTGTTCATCTCCTGTAGGAGGAAAGTGAGCTTTCTTCCCACTACCCCTCCCTTTTGAGAGATGGACACAAACTGTTGAATATGGCTTTTTAGCCTCACACACTCCTCGGTGATATCCGTTCGTTCAGCGAATATGGCCACCTCCTGGGCCAACCTCTCCTCATCAACATCTCCTCCTATGCCCAGGTTTTCTATCTTTACCCTCAGCTCTTCTCTGCGTTTTTCCACTACCTTTGGGGCCTCACCTTCAACCCAATTCTCCAACCCACGGAGTCTATCCATCCTCTCCAGGACATCCTGACTCAGCTTCTCTCCTTCTTTTTCCCTCATTCTCTTCAACTCGGAGAGGGCGGCAATGGTGGCCTTTTCCACCGTAGGCCAGATCCGGTCCAGATCCAGCTCCTGGACTTCCTTTTTCAGAAGATCGGGGAATCCGATGAGATGGTTTAAACCTATCTCCTCCTTGAATTTAAACTTATTTTTCAGTTTCTCTAAGAGCAGATAGTAAGCCTCGGTGGCCTCTTCATTCAATTTCAATGAGGAGAAAGGCTCATCAGTTCCCGCCCAGGTTAAAAGATAGTAAATCTTCCCCCGGGAGAGATTTTTTCTCAACAGCTCCCTTATCCTATCCTCTAAGAAGTTCAGGGATCTGGGAAGCTTAAGCTGGAGATCTAAGAAGCGATTGTTCACTGATCTTATCTCCACCACCCCCTTTTCCCCTTCTATCTCCTCGGTTCCCCTGCCATATCCGGTCATACTGGAAAGCATCTTCCCCCTCTGTATCCCCCAATAATAGGCAACATCTACCCTTTTGTCAAGGAAATGTTCAAACTTTTGTCCCCAGGATTTCTCCATTAAGACAGAAGGGCGAATTTAGTCGTGATAGCCTTCCTAGTGGCGGTTAATATATAGGTAATAGCTCACCCAGATAAAAT
>DAOVCL010000121.1 GCA_030670005.1 Candidatus Zixiibacteriota bacterium
CTTTCTACCGTGGCGGAGAGGAGTGGTGTGATTCAGTGGTGGACCCTTAAAGGAGTGGAATATGTCGATCAACCAGATAGAGGGGTTAGAGGGAGAACTTGACAAGGCTCAAAAGAGGATAACTCAGCTTGAGTTCACCAATCAATCCTTTCTCCAATCCCTTAGTCGATTGGAGTCTGCAGGGGAGTTCCAGGAGAGGGTCGAGTTATCCATAGACCTGGATCAACTGGCGGAGATACTCCTGGATGAGGCTGGAGAACTGATCAAGCTAGAGGTCTCTGCCCTGTTCCTGGTTGAGCCTCATTCTCAGGCCTTCAAACTGAAGTTATCCAGGCCCTCGGATTCCGCTACCCTCTGCCAGGAGGAGGTGAAGAGGCAGATAGAGTCTGGCGTATTCTCCTGGGTGTTAAATCAGAGAAGATTGGCTGTAATCCCTTCCTTAGCCTTGGATGAGGGGAAGGGAGAGCTGATTATGGTTCCCCTCACTACAGCCAAGCGAACCATTGGGATGTTACTCGCCCTTGTCGGGGTGGCAGTTGATCTCATCCCCCAGGGGTCGCTTAAGCTTCTCTCGATTATGGTCAAACAGGCTGCCTTTGCCATTGAGAACAACCAGTTGTATCAGGGCTTGAAGGATTATAGCCTTAATTTGGAGAAGATGGTGGATGAGAGGACGCAGAAGTTAAGGGAAACTCAATCCCAGCTCCTGCGATCCTCTAAGCTGGCTGCGGTGGGACAGTTGGCCGCAGGAGTGGCTCATGAGCTGAACAATCCCTTAGGAGGTATTTTGGGGTATACCCAATGGCTTCTGGAGAAATTGGAGGTTGTCAACTTTCCAGAGGAGAATACCGCCCAGGTTAGAAAATGGTTGGAATTTATCGAAAAGGAGACCAAGAGGTGCAAGGCAATAGTGGGGGGGCTGCTCGGATTCTCCCGCAGTGCAGAGATGGATTTTAAACCCTTAGATATCAATCAGATCCTCCAGGAAACCCTTCTCTTCTCCGAGCCAAGCCTGAAGCTAAAGAAGATTAAACTGGTAAAAGGGTTTGACCTTACGCTTCCCCAGATTAACGGGAATGCCGAACAACTCCAACAGGTCTTTACCAACCTTATACTCAATGCCCAAAAGGCGATGCCCCAAAGGGGAGTTCTTAAAGTAAGCTCTGAATTTGACCCCAAGAAAAGGGAGATACGGATAAGATTTCGGGATACCGGGTGTGGCATACCGAATGAGATCCTAAGTAGGATATTTGACCCCTTCTTTACCACCAGCAAACCGGGTGAGGGAACGGGTTTAGGCCTATCGGTGAGCTATGGGATAGTAAAGGGTCATGGTGGACATATAGAGGTGAAAAGCAAGGTGGGGAAGGGTTCAACATTTACTGTCTTCTTGCCAGAGGGGAGGGATGATGTCCGCGGTTAGGGGGAATGTCAAGCTTCGGGCTGATACCTTGGTCGAGGAGGTAAAAGATATGGAGAGCAGTTTCATCTTAGTGGTTGATGATGAGGAGATAATGAGGAGTTTCCTTCAAGATGTCCTCGCCGGGGAAGGCTACCAGGTGGATGTCGCTCCCACAGGTGAGGAAGCGGTAAATAAAGCCAGCAGGAAGAAATACGATCTGGTTATCACCGATATAAAGATGCCAGGGATTGATGGAATGGGGGTCTTAAGCCAGGTGAAGGAGCTTAGCCCCACAACTGAGGTGGTAGTGATGACCGGATACGCCTCCTTGGAATCGGCGGTAGAATCTATGAAGAAGGGGGCTGCTGATTACATCACCAAACCTTTCAACATTGACCAGATAAGGATTGTGGTGGCTAAGACCTTGGAGAGAAGGAAATTGAAACAGAAGGCCGAAGATGAGGAGTTCTACAAACATCTTTCGCGCACAGATGGGCTAACAGACCTCTACAATCAACGTTTCTTCCATCAATTGTTGGAGTCGGAGATCTCTCGGGCAAAGAGGTTTAGACAGTCACTTTGCCTTTTAATGCTTGATATAGATAACTTCAAGGTATACAACGATACAAATGGCCACCCCGCTGGCGATCAGGCCTTAAAGCAGTTGGCCTGGATATTGAATAAATCTGTGCGTAGTTGTGATATGGTAGCCAGATATGGAGGGGAGGAATTTGTCGTTATCGCCCCTCAGACAGACCTGGAGGGAGGAAAAATACTGGCTACCAGGTTGAACCGGTTAGTGAAAGAGGCCAAATTCGATAAGGAAGAGGTCCTCCCCCAGGGCAGATTAACGGTTAGCATTGGTGTGGCCAGTTTCCCTGATCAGGCATCAGATAAACGGGACCTCATAGAGAAATCAGACCAGGCCCTCTATCGGGCCAAAGCCGGGGGGAGGGATAAGGTTTGTATCTATGGAGAGAAGGATGAAGAGGGCTAAGGTTCTGGTAGTTGATGATGAGCCGGTGATCAGAAGCCTTCTCTCCGATGTTCTCGGGGAGGAAGGTCTGGATGTAGTGGTGGCAGAGGGAGGGAAGGAGGGGATAGAGAGAGCGAGAAATGACCGCTTTGATCTTGTCTTCACTGATGTTCATATGCCCGATGTAAATGGGATAGAGGTGCTTAAGGCAGTAAAGAGGATGGAAAAACCAACCCAGGTTATCCTTATGGACAGCTATCCAGATAGTTTGGTGGAAAAGGGACTATCTCTGGGAGCCTATGGCTGCCTGCATAAACCCTTCGAGCTGAAAGGTCTGAGATCTATCTTAGAGGATGTTTTGAAATGAGCAAGATTCTAATCGTAGATGACGAGGATATCATCAGGGATATGGCCAAGGAGGTGTTGGCCGGTGAGGGATATGAAGTTATTACGGCTGGGGATGGCCGATTTGCACTGAGTAAGATCGAGGAGGGTGGGATTGATCTGCTCCTAACCGACATCAAAATGCCAGAGATAGACGGAATGGAGTTGATCAAGAAGGCCAAGAAGTTAGACCCCAATTTGCTTTCCATAATAATGACCGGATACGCTACCTTGGAGACAGCGAGAAAGGCAATTAGGGAGGGGGCCTATGATTATCTCCTCAAACCGTTTGATCTGATTGAGCTGAGGATGGCTGTCTCTAAGGCTTTCCAGCGAAGGAGGTTGGAGGAGGAAAATGCCAGGCTAAAGCAGTTGACGGGCCTTTTTGAGGTTAGCCAGAAATTGAGTGGAACCATAGAGAAAGATGCTCTCTCCAATCTTCTCCTTAAGTCGGCAATTGCCCAGACCCAGGCGGAACGGGGAGGGGTATGGTTGGTGGATGAGAGTGGGGAGATGCGAAGGGCCGTAACCATCGGGGATAATTCTGATCTGAAAAAGATGGTGGGCAAAGCAGCCCAAAAGGGTAGACCCCTCTCCATGGCCTCGGATGAGGGAAAGGCGATCTTCCTCCCTTTAAAGAGGGGAAAGAAAGTGTTGGGGGTGATGACTCTCCAGAAGGGTAAATTGGGGACCAGTTTCAGCCCCGGGGATCGGGAACTTCTCAACCTTTTAGCCAACCAGGCGGCGGTATCCCTGGAGAACAGCCATCTTTTCTCCAATCTCCAGGATGCCTATCTCTCCACCATAAAGTCATTAAGTCTTCTCCTTGAGGCCAATGACCCCTACATAAAGGGGCATTCCCAGCGGGTAACTGAGCTCTGCCTGAAGCTAAGCAAAAGGTTTGACCTCGAGGAGAAAGATGTGGAACTTCTCTGGGAGGCTGCCCCTTTACACGATATAGGAAAGATAGCTATAAGCAATGAAATACTCCACAAGAGGGAAAAGCTTAGCCCCGCTGATTGGGAGGCCATAAAATCCCATCCGGTTGTGGCAGATGAGGTTTTGGCACCGATAGGTTTTCTGCGGCAGGCCAGAAAGATCGTGCGTCATCATCACGAGAGGGAGGATGGAAAAGGTTATCCAGATGGGCTAACCGGAGAGGAGCTTGATTTACCCACCAAGATAATCATCGTTGCCGATGCCTACGATGCTATGGCCTCAGATCGCCCTTACCGGAGGAGGTTAACTAAGGAAAGGATCATTGAGGAGTTTAAGAAGGGCGAGGGGTCCCAGTTTGCCCCTGAGGTCGTCCACATTATTTTGGAGTTATTAAATTGACCTTTCTCTTGATTGCCGGGGAGAGGAAGAACCCAGCCATGAAGGTGGTTTCTTGAGTAGACAGAACCCTGTTCTGCCCCAGTCAGAACAGGGGATCTAACCGCTTAGTTGATATAATTTTGTAGGGACAGATCTTCAGGTCTGTCCGTTTTTTTTCGTAAGGGAAATTCATGAATTGCCCTACCCTAGAGGTGGCAAAGCTCTGTTCTGCCACCTTATTTTTGCCCCTAAATGAAGGGATCATTCTGTTGGGAAGTAGATTAAGCGGTGTGACAAGATTTGGTAGTTGATTTTCCTCTTGATACTCGATGGTTGTTTGATTAAATTGTTTCTGAGGACAAGGGAGAGGAAATGGGTTGATAGAGTCGAGATAATGAGAAGCAATTCGAGGATATACTGTAGCCTTAGAAGAAGATAACTTGCACCTTCCAGAAGAGCGTGTGCTGTGCCGTCAGGGCTCTGCCACGATGGAGTAAAGAGGAGGATCTTATGACGAATAATAAATCAATTCACGGCACCAGACTTCTGCTTTTGTCCGGTATTATTCTTCTTGGTGTCTCTTTCATTCAAGCCCAGCAATCCACTCAGGATGTCCATCTTAAAAAAGGGCTGGAAAAGGCCAGAATCGAGAAGGTAATTGATGGGGATACGGTGGTTTTGACTGATGGAAGAAAGGTAAGACTTATCGGAATAGATACACCTGAGCTTAATAATCCGAGTAAACCGGTGGAATACTATGCTGAGGAGGCAAAAAGGTTTACCGAAGAGCAATGTGAGGGTAAGCTGGTGACTCTGGAGTATGGGAATCTTAGAAAAGATAGACACAATCGGACCCTGGCCTACATATATCTGCCAAGCGGGGAGATGTTGAATGAGAGGCTGGTTTCTGAAGGGTATGCTGTAGTCTATACCCAGTTTCCGTTCAAATACATAGAGCATTTTAGGGGGCTTGAGCAGAAAGCCCGCGAGGAGGAGAAGGGATTTTGGGGGACATATCTGGGCAATTCCGATGTCCGGAATCTTGTCCACGATTACATGCTGTTGGATGGAAAGGGTAGAGTTTTACTGCGTCGCTACTTAGCCAATTTACTAGGCTCACATGCTCGTAAACTGGAGGATTAAGCTATGACCGAAAAACCCAGGATTAGCTATATTTATCTAAAGACGATGTTGGGCGTCATCGTCGTGCTGCTTTGTGGTATCCTGGTCACACTTGTGATTGGATTGATACGAACAGACAGGCCATCAGGCCCGGTGCCTGGAATTGTCCACTCAAGGAGGCAGGCACAGGAGGCCAGAAGGCCCCTGCCGAGGAAGCATAGTGTTACCATACCTGAATCGGGGGAAGAGAGTACCGTCATATCCTGGGAAGATGCGGCAAAGCACTACGGTGAGTACTTGACAGTGGAGGGAACTATCGTGCTCACCTACAATTCTGGCAAAGCCTGTTTCTTAAACTTTCATTCCGATTGGAAAAAGCACTTTACAGTCGTGATTTTTGCCTCAGACTTCTCCAAGTTTCCTTCCCCGCCTGAGGAATACTACAGAGGCAAGAAAATTCAGGTGACGGGACGGATTAAGAGCTACCATGGCAAACCAGAGATCATCGTAGAGGATCCGAGCCAGATAGAGTTATTACGCTGAGCTCGAAAAATACAGGCACTTCCCCTGAGGTGGCAGAACCCAGTTCTGCCACCTTTCTTTTAGACTTCCGCAATCCATTAAGCATTCGCCCAATTTCCGCAGTTTTATCCAACGCCCGCTTAATGGCTGAGCCGTCAGATCCTCGGCATAGGTGGGGACGTCCATAAAATCATAAAAAACTATTTTCGCACGTTTCAAACCTCTTTATCTTTGCCTATTTTCTTCTTTTTCACAGAGATGCTAATGGCCCGACGGTTTGAAATGTGGGGACACTTTTCTCAGGTGGCAGAGCCCAGTTCTGCCACCTTTTTTGCCGTCCAATGGCAGTCCCGATAGCCCGATCTATTCATAAATTCCTAATCGTTGCTGCAAGATTCGGGTCGCATAAATGCGACCCCTACATACTCTACCGGTCAGGTCAAGGGTGCTTCTACCCGACTTTAGTCGAGGGTTAAAAAGCCAAGATGG
>DAOVCL010000038.1 GCA_030670005.1 Candidatus Zixiibacteriota bacterium
GAGGGGAGAAACCCCTCAAAGGCAAACCTATCAGTGGAAAGGCCAGAGGAGATAAGGGCAGAGAGGGCGGCATTTGGCCCAGGGATGGGGGTTATCTCTATACCCTCCCTGATGGCCAGTCTCACCAAATAGAAGGCTGGATCAGAGATCCCTGGAGTGCCAGCATCGGAGACCAGGGCAAGGGACCTCCCCTCCAATAGGCCCTTCACCAACCAAGGGGCCTTTTTCTCCTTGTTGTAATCATAGTAGGAGGTCAGCCTTTTTCCTATTCCGTAATGGGCAAGGAGCTTCCTTGTCCTGCGGGTGTCCTCACAGGCGATGAGATCGACCTCCTTCAAGATGCGCAGTGCCCGCAGGGTTATATCCTCCAAATTGCCTATGGGGGTAGCTACCAGATAGAGCCTGCCGGCCCCAGTCACTGGATTATTTGAAGTCCCGATCGATTTTCCTCTCTGAGAGCCTGGCAATGAGGGGGAGCCTCCTTTTATATTGGGTGGTTTGAATTCTGTTGAATACATCCCTCACGAATTCCCTTTTATATCCCAGTTCCTTCAACTCGGAAAAAATGTAACTTTTGTCCACCATAAAGTAGAGGAGGGTATCTACCTTCTCATAGGTAAAACCGAGTTCTTCCTCATCGGTCTGGCCGGCCCAGAGGTCGGCGGAGGGCCTCTTCTGCCGAATCCTCTCTGGAACCCCTAAGAATGCGGCCAGTTGATAGACTTGGCTCTTATAGAGGTCGCCTAAAGGGGCTAAGGCACAGGCCATATCCCCCCACAGGGTGGTATAGCCGAGCAGATATTCGGTCTTGTTACCTGCTCCTAAAACCAGTGCCTCCCTCTCCTTTGACTGATCATAGAGGATGATCATCCTCTCCCTGGCCATTACATTTCCCCTTCTCACTCTGTCCATCTGAGGGAATGCCCGGAAGAGCGGCTCAACCAGCGGGGTGATATCTATCCGCAGATGGTCGATCCCCAGCTTTTCGACCATCAGAAGGGCATCCTCCTCACTCCGGGGATCGCTGGTTTTGTAGGGCATAATTAACCCGCACACTCCCTCAGGGCCCAGCGAGTTAGCTGCCAAGTAGGCTGTGGTGGTTGAGTCAAGGCCTCCGGAGAGGCCAATTACCACCCTCTGGAAGCCCGCCTTCTTTACCTCATTGGCGATGAAGTCCTTTAGAAACCTTGCCGTCAACTCAGGGTTGATTAAAAGCTCTCTGCTCATATATCCTTTCCAGTTCCCTGTAACAGTTCACCACGGAATCTCACGGAAAAAAGCAATTAAGAATTAAGAATGAGGTTTATGGTGCTTCCTACTTTTCCCTGCTAGCCTGAATAATGCATATGCCACAAAGGCACCAAGCCCCAAAGTGTTGATAAAATTTAGATTAGAATAAAAGTTCACAGACTAATACAGAGCGACTCAGTTTACAAACCGAACTGCTCTTATTTTTTATATTCTTAGTGACCCTTCAACTTCGCTCAGGACATGCTTAGTGTCTTCGTGGCTATAATTTATGAATAATCCTGATTAGAGGCAATTATAACAAAAAAAAGGGTTCATAGCAAGGGGAATCGGACATTCCCATATTTTTGTATTGGAAGGGCAGATGGTAATCGGGATAGTGGGGCCGAGGACTTAGGTAGGTCATCCCTTGCCGAGGTTGATCTCATCTTTGATGGGCTTCTGAAAGCAGCCTATTAGGGGAAGAACCTCCAGAAGATCGAGAGGCAATTCAGGAGGCCTCTCCCAAAACATATCTTTTTGAGGAACTTCTTGTGGGGTTCTCAGTCAATTTTCTTCAAAAAAAGTCTTGACTTTAGGGTCTATGATTGGTATATTTATTTTCAATTTGAAGAATCCATTTTAGGGGAGAAATTCTCCCTCTGTGAGGTGATGGATGATGAAAAAGTTGGGTATCATTTTATTGACCATAGCCTTCCTTCTTTCCACTTTTACCCTTCTGCCGGTGAAGAAGGCCCTCTGCAATAGGCCAAATGAATGCCTTTTTATGGAAGCCTGGCCGTGGGACGAATATTATCATGGTAATAAAGGAGGTTCCTCTAACAATTCAGGAGGTTCATATACTCAATCTCAGAATCGGGAGGTTATTCAAGGAAGTTCCACTATATCTGATCAACCAGGAGAAGTGAAGGAGAGAAAGAAGATTAGAGATTATCCCTGGTATAAAAACTGGATTTGGAAGGTTACCTTTTATCTACGGGTCTTCATCAATAAGTGATTCTTTGAGGAGACAAAGCCGTGGGTGACAAAATGTCGAAATTAGAGGCCTTGGTCAAACAGATAGAGGCTCTGCTTTACAAAGAGAAGGAACTGGATAGGGCGGAGGCAAAGGTTAATGAGACTCTAAAAGAGCTAATCACCTCACAATTGCAGGATTCTCCTCAAGCAGCGCGGGTATATACTCTGGCAACGGAAGTCAAGATAGAGATTGGCAAATATGTGGAGGCAGAGCCATTTGCATTTAAGTCATTTGGGATTTTAAAGGATACCGCTGAAAACAAGCTAAAAGGAAGAGTTCAATGGTGTATAGGAAGGATTTATAAAAATCTGGGTGATATGGATAAAGCCCGTATATACTTAGAGGATTCTCGAAGCACATATCGCACCATTGGATACAAGCAGGGTGAATTGGAGGCATTGAATGGTTTAATTCACCTGGATTTCATTGGCTCCGATTGGCCATCTGCCAAGAAGAAGCTAAAATACGCTTACCGGATAAATCAGGAATCTGGCAACCGGCGGGGGATGGCCCTCTGCCTCACAAACCTGGCGACCGTATCTATACTTGTCGGGGAGCATAATGCTGCGGAGAAGGCCCTCAAAGAGAGCATCCAGATCAAGGAGGAGTTGGGGGATCCACTCCTTTTGACTCACAGTTGGATCAGCCTTGCCCGTTTATATCTGAGGGAGCGAAGGTGGTCTGAGGCATCAGAGCTTGTCAGGAAGGCAAAGCAAGCAAGCCAGGAGCATAATTTCCCTCGTGAGCTGGCGATGAGCTTAGAGACTGAAGGGGAACTATACTTTGCGCGGAAAGAATACGCCAAGGCCGAGAAAAGTTGTTTGGAAGCCTTGAAAATTGGGGAGCAAATATCACCTGAGGGGGATATTGTCGCAGAGCTTTCTCGTAAGCTGGCTGATCTGTATGTGGCTATGGAAGAAGCCGATAAAACCTTACGCTTTGCTCAGAGAGCCCTGGAAGTCTCAATCAAAATGGGAGATAAATTTGAGCAAGGCTGTTGCTATCGAACCTTGGCTATGGCCTATAGTTTAAAGGGGTTGAAAGATAAATCTCAGAAAGCATTTGCTAAATCTATCTCCATTTTCAAATCTATTGGGGAGCGGTTTGAGCGAGGGTTGACTCTTCTGGCCGAGGGTGAGTTTAGCGGAAGGCTTGATCCCCTTAGGGAGGCTCACACCCTGTTTGCTCAAATCGAAGGGGCAGAGTTCTACGAGGCGATGGCCAAGCTTCAGATCGCTAAGGTTGGGCCTTCTCTCAAGGCCGCCGTTAGATCTCTACGGGAAGGGGAGGAGATATTGCGGGCCAAGGGGGAAGAGGAGGAGCTTAAAGAGGTGGAGGCCATAAGGTAGAGTTTAACAAGAAGCTGAGTGGCTCCCAGGCTCACAAATATCAGGTCTTGCAGGGGGTATCCTCGGAGGATGTGGGGGCAATCTTTGAGAGGTTGATCAAAGAGGTAGAAGCCGATAGAGGGTTTGTGGCCTATGGAGGAGACGGGAGGAAGAGAATGGAGATAGAGGTAAGCCACAACCTTACCGAGGAGGAGACCAGAAGGCTTCTCTCCCTGTTAGCAGATGGGAATGACTTTGAGACTGGTAGACCCTCTATCCTCTATGATAGCTCACTTGATGCTCGTTTCTCACCCGCAGGGGCTTACAGCCTAATGGTAACGCCCTTTGGAAATAGGGAAAGGATAGAGGGTTACCTGTATCTGGATCGTCAAAAGGGGAAGGAGCCTTTCTTAGACAAAGAGTTTGAGCTATTCTATTATCTCTCAGAGAGGGTGGCGAAGGTTATTTCTGAGAAGAGGCAGAGGGAGCTGGAGAGGGCAAATCAGGGCTTAAGGCAGAGGCTCACCGTCCAGGGGGTGGTTCCCGAGGAGATAATCACTCAGAATGGGGAGATGCTGGAGATATTGAGGAAAGTGGATAGGAGCAAGGACTACAAAACCACTGTGCTCATCAAGGGGGAGTCAGGGACAGGCAAGGAGTTAATAGCCCAGAGGATCCACTTCACCAGTCTAAGAAACACTAAGAGGCTCATCTCCATAAATTGCGGGGCCATACCAGATGACTTATTTGAGGCTGAGTTCTTTGGCTGCGAGAAAGGGGCATTTACTGGAGCTGCACCGAGGAAAGGGTTAATTGAGGAGGCCGATGGGGGAACACTTTTCTTGGACGAAGTGGGCAACCTGAGCCTCAGCCATCAGGCCAAGCTGCTCAGGGTGTTGGAGGATGGGAGGCTTCGCCGGGTGGGAGGCAATAGGGAAAGAGGTGTGGATGTGCGAGTAATAGTTGCCACCAACAAGGACCTGACAGAGGAGGTGAAGAAGGGGAGATTCAGGGAGGATCTCTACTACAGGCTCAACACGATAGTGTTAGGGCTTCCTCCTCTGAGGGAGAGGAGGGATGATATCAGACTTCTGGCCCAATATTTTCTGGACATCTACTCCCGTCAGTTTAAGAAGAGATTGGGGGCCATTACCGAGGAGGCCCTACGGCTTTTAGAGAGATGCCCCTGGCCAGGGAATGTGCGTGAACTGAAGAACGAGATGGAGAGGGCAGTGCTTCTGGCCGAGGGAGGCTGGATCACCTCCGAGCAATTGTCAGAGAGGATAAGGGCAAGGGAACCTTTGGAAAAGGAAGGTTATAAAGCTCTTGAGGTAGTTTCACTGGAAGAGGCTGAAAGGGCTCATATACTGAGGGTATTGGAACACACAGGTTGGAAGAAGGTGGAAGCCTGCTCTGTTCTTGGAGTTTCAAGGCCGACCTTAAACAGGAAAATGGAAAAATATCATATCGAAGGGAGAAAATCAGTGCGTTAAAGAATGTTACTTAAGCTTCAGATGTTTACCTTTTGTTCATCTCTTTGTAAACTATAGAGTTATACTCGATTGAAGGGGGAATGATGTAACAGAAGGTTACTTAACGGGCGAATGGGAAGTCTCCCTGGTTCTCCCTGAAGATGAGAAAATAGATTTTTTTCGTCAATAATTTATTGCAATAAGGCCACTTAGAAGTTAAACGGCCTTTTTATTTTCTAAATGGCACCGGATTTGCAGTTATGATAGGTGTTCCGTGGCTTAGGCAGGCAGGGGGAAACCGGTGCTGTCTTGTTCTCGCTTGGTGGTTGGAGGCAGCATTTTGGGAAGATTGAGGTGTCAGAACCCCAGTTCTGACACCAAACATAGCGGAGATGCCCGTTGGTTCTCCCTTGCCTGCCACCCTTGGAGATTGCCTTATCAAAGGAGGTTGAGATTGCTTCGTCGCTACGCTCCTCGCAATGACATGCTTATTGTGCTGGTAGGGCGACCGCCCAAGGCGGAGTAAAGAAACTGCAGTTGCCCAATCTATCAGCTAACAGAAGAGGAGAAAATGGTTGACTTTGACCCAGATGGTCTTTTAGATTCCAAAGAGGAGAGAAAAACCGAGAATCCGAAAGAAAAGGGATTGGTGAAGGGGATAAAAAGAATAGGGAGGTTTATCAAAGGGTTCTTCTCTGAAGAAGACGGGAAGTATTGGAGAAGAAAAGATCTTGACGGGTGGTGAAGGAGCCGATTAAATTTAATCCACAAATCGTCCTCTATATTATACTGCCTGTTCCATCAGAGGCCACTTTAAGTAAAAGGAGAAAAAATGAGACTCATCATTTTATTTGCTTTCGTTTTGCTCATTTGCATGGTGGTAACAACTGAAGGACAGTGGTTGGAGACCACCATCTTGTTACCAGATAGTCTCGGTGGGGTGCTTGAACCTTGTCGTTTTGCCTATAACTCCACCGATAATAAAGTTTATGTCGGCGGGAACTACGGCGGTTGTGTTGCCGTTATTGATGGGGAAGCAAACCAAGAAATAGTTCGTGTTCCTGTGGGAGAGGGTCTTAGCACCTTAGTTTGGAACCGAAATAGTAATAAGCTCTACTGTGCAAATTTCTATAGTGACGATATAACCGTCATCGATGGGGAGAGGGATGAGGTTATCACAGCTATCTCAGTGGGCAACAGCCCAATCGCTTTAGTTCATAACTCAATTGATAACAAGCTTTACTGTGCAAACTACAATAGCGACGACATAACCGTCATTGATGGGGAAACTGATAGGATCATTACCATTGTTCAGGTAGGAGACGGGCCTCGTGCTCTGGTTCATAACCTCACTAACAACAAGGTCTACTGCGCCAATAAGGGAGATCACAGTCTAACCGTCATTGATGGGGAAGCCGATACCGTCATCTCTACGATCCCCGTGGACGCCTATCCGGGTGTTCTGGTTTGGAACTCTACCGATAACAAGATATACTGCGCAAATTATGGGAACAACACCGTAACAGTCATCAATGGGGGGAATGACAGCGTCATCACTACCATTCCTGTAGGTAACGGCCCTTGTGCCTTGGTCTGGAATCAAACCAGTAATAAAGTCTACTGCGCAAACTTTTATAGTCGCAATATAACGGTTATCTCCGGGGAGGCCGACAGCGTCATCACCTCCATCCCGGCCTGGCTCTTTCCCTGTGCTCTGACCTGGAACCAGACCGACAACAAGATCTACTGTGCAAATGCATCGAGCTTTGCCGTGACAGTTATCTGTGGGGTAGGCGATAGCGTGATCACCACTGTCTGGGTAGGGGGCGATCCCAGTGCTTTAGTCTGGAATTCAGTTAACAACAAGGTCTACTCCGCAAATGTGGGCAGCTACGATGTGACGATCATCGACGGCGTAACCGACAGCGTCATTAGCTCAGTTCCAGTTGCATACACTCCCCAGGCTTTGGTCTGGAATCAGACCGACAACAAGGTCTACTGTGCAAATTACTGGAGTGATAATCTAACAATTATTGACGGAGCAACTAACAGGGTTATCACCACCGTTCCCGTTGGGGATGGGCCCTGGGCCTTAGTCTGGAACCCAACCGATGACAAGGTATATTGCACAAATTATTGGAGTGACGATATAACTGTAATCTCGGGGGGGTCTGATGAGATCATCACCACCATTTCAGTGGGGGTCAGGCCCGATGCACTGGTCTATGACTCAATTGGCAACAAGATCTACTGCGCAAATGCAGGAAGCCTAACGGTAATAGATGGGGCCACCGATGAGGTCATCACCACTATCTCTGAGGGGGTTGGGTCTTCGCCTCTGGTCTGGACCTCAACCCACAACAAGATATATTGTGCAAATTGGGGGACTGGGGAGCCCAGCTATGTGTCAGTCATCGATGCAAAAGGGGATAGCGTGATCACCACCATCCCTCTGCTCTGGTCCTTTCCCCTCCTTTTGGTCTGGAACAAGACCGACAACAAGGTCTACTGTGCACATTATTTTGGTGGTGTAACGATCATAGATGGAGAGGCGGATACCGTCATCACCACTATACCAATGATGATGGTGCAATTTCCCACTGCCTTAGCCTGGAATCAAACCAGTAATAAGGTCTATTTCACATCTACTGAAGGAGATAAAAGCCACTGGGGCAACGAGGGTGTAACCCCCAAGGGGGAGTGGGTAGCGGTCATTGATGGAGAGGGGGATAGCGTCATCACTACAGTTACCGTAGGGACATTTGCTAATTTTTTGCTCTGGAACTCAATCAACAATAAGGTCTACTGTGTAAATTCGGGTATTGGTGAATATGGTGATGTAACAATCATTGATGGAGTGACCGATAGCGTCATTACTACTATCAAAGTGGGAGAGTTCGGCTGGGCCTTGGCCTGGAACTCCATCCAGAACAGGACTTATGTCGCCAACCATTGGGGGAGCAGCATCTCGGTGATTAGAGACCACCCAAGTGGTATCCCCGAAGACCCCTCAATAAACAATCTGCCTGCTGTTTTCTCCCTCTTCCAGAATTACCCCAATCCGTTTAACTCCGCCACCCTCATCCGCTACCAATTGTCCGCCGTCCGCCGTCCGCCATCCGCCGTCACCCTCCGGGTCTACAACATCTTAGGGCAGGAGGTAAGGACTCTGGTGGATGAAAGACAGCCGCCGGGTTATTATACAGTCCACTGGGATGGGAGGGATAAATATGGTAAGGAGGTAGGGAGTGGCGTATATCTTCATCAAATTAAAGTAGGAAAATCCACTCAGACCAAGAAATTAGTTCTCCTCAGGTAGTTAAAACTTGGGAAAGGAGGTGATTGGTATGTAGAGATTGGGTGCCAGATGAAAGGCAAATGCATCAGGCAAATATAAACAGGGAGGTTGCCTATGAGATATAATCGCTGATCCTAACAGGAAACCGTTAACCCAATATCAGAAAGGGGTGACCAATGAAATGGTTCATTCTGTTCTTCGGGCTCCTTCTCTTGACAAACATAGCTTTGGCCGAAGAGGAGGATTATGTGCCGGGGCAGGCGATAATAAACTTTGAGCCCGGCATTATCGTGCTGCCAGAGGGAGGAGGTAAAGCTTCAATAGATAGCGTGACGATCAACTCCTCTGCTGTGGCGGCAATGTGCGATAGTTGCTCTGTGACCAGTTTTGAGAAGGTCTTCCCTGATGCAGAGGAAGGAGGCGATCCTGACCTCTCTCAGTACTACCTCATCGAGTTTGGTTACGGTGACGAGTTCATCAGTGTAACCGAAACTGTCGAACGATTCCAGACCCTATCAGAGGTGATCTCTGCTGAGCCAAATGCCATCTGCCAACCAGATAGTGTCATCATCGATGACCTTGAACCCAATGATCCCTACTACCAGGATGGCAGCCAATGGGGGTTGAATGATCCTGTAACTGGTATTGATGCCCCCGGAGGTTGGGGGTTGGCCGATGAGTATGGCACGCTCGGAGAGGGCATTATTATAGCCATCATCGATGGGGGCGTTGACCGTGGCCACGACGATCTGGACGGCCACATCGTTGGTGGTGAGGCGGGATATTTTACCTCCCATGGCACACAATGTGCTGGGGTAGCCGGTGCGGAGACCAACAACGACCTTGGTATAGCTGGTATGGGCTGGCATGCCAAGATTATGCCCTTTAACGCCCCCCACTATTGGCTAAATGAACTCGTGGCTGACATTAAGGCGGCGGCAGATGCGGGTGCTCATATAATCAGTATGAGCTGGACTTTTTACGACCGTCTTAACCCCTCTAACGACTTTCCGGTGCTCAAAGATGCCTGTCAGTATGCCTACAATGATACCATGATCTTGGTCACCAGTTCTGGAAATGAGCGTGCTGGCTGGCCATTTCCTTACAATGGCTTCCCCCAGGCCTACGAGGGTGATCTGGTAATTTCGGTGGGGGCAACGGCTAAGGAACCATATGGCGTGCCACCTTTTGAAGATGATCCTAAGCGCACTTCGTGGTCCAACTACTGTCCAGAAGGGGAAACCTGGTTGGACGTGGTGGCTCCGGGCGAGGACATTCTAACCACCATACCCAATAATGGCTACGGGTATAGTAGCGGCACCTCCTTCTCCTGTCCCCTCACCGCTGGAGTGATAGTCCTGATGTGTTCCAAACATATAGGTTACAGGCTCCCACCCAGTGAGGCATGGGAGGTCATCAGGGAGACTGCCAGGGATATAGAGCACACTGGATTAGAATGGGATAGGTTTACCGGAAAGGGGATAATCGATGCAAAGGCTGCCTTTGAGCACACCTGGGTCGGTGTTGAGGAAAGCGAAGCGGGTTACGACCCAAAGCCTAAAGCCTTTTGTCTTTCACAGAACTACCCTAATCCCTTCAATCCGGTTACCCAGATCAAGTATGCCTTGCCCAGGAATTGCTGGGTGAGATTGGAGGTTTACAACATCTTAGGGCAAAAGGTAACTACTCTGGTAGATGGGGAGCAGAAGGTTGGTTACAAGGCTGTCAGATGGGATGCAAGTCGGATGGCCAGTGGGATATACATTTACCGGATTCAGGCAGGGGACTTCGTCCAGACCAGGAGAATGATTCTCCTGAAGTAGTCCCTCCCCCCGAATCCGGCTCGCCTACAGAGGTCACCAGCAATGGTGGCCTCTGCTTTTTTAAAGATAAAGCGGTCTATTTGATTTGTCAAGGCTTAAGTTAAACTCCTTTAGAGTTTAAGGGGCTGATAGGGCTCCTCCAGATAGAAAGAAAATGTTCTCTTGGGGGAGAATAAAGCCACTTGACAAGAGGGAGAAGAAGGGTATAATTGACTATGGTGAGTTTACATCTCGGAATTCAAATTTTTGTGACAGGATATACGGGATTGTCAGGATATAAGGAATATAAAAAATCCTGTAAATCCTTTTCATCCTGTCAAAAGACCCCGTCGCAGGCGGCTAAGTTCTCTCCGGGGAGGATAGATTGAGGCAGATGGTAAAAGTTGAGGGGCTGACGAAGGTCTATAGGCATAAGGGGAAGCCTGAGGTGAGGGCTTTGGATGGGATCAGCTTTTCCATTGACAGGGGGGAGGTGGTAGGCCTTCTGGGTCCCAATGGGGCAGGGAAGACGACCACCATAAAGTGTCTCTGTGGGCTGATTGTCCCCACCTCGGGGATGGTTATGATAGACGGAGTGGATACGATCAAGAACCCCAGGTTTGGGATGGGAAAGCTCAGCGCGGTCCTGGAGGGGAACCGCAATGTCTACTGGAGGCTGACCTCCAGGGAGAACCTCTCCTTCTTTGCCGGGATGATGGGGATTTCCCGCCGGAGGAGAGCAGCCTATATTGAGGAGTTACTCCGGATATTCCGACTCAAGGAGAAGGAGAGATCACAGGCCAGGTATCTCTCCCGAGGGATGCAGCAGAAGCTGGCCTTGGCCTGCTCTCTGGTGAAGGGAACCGAGATACTGCTTCTGGATGAGCCCACTTTGGGTTTGGATGTTGAGGCCTCCTATGAGATGAGACAGTTGATAAAAAGCTTAGTTGCCGATACCGGAAAGACGGTCTTTCTCAGCAGTCACGATATGAAGGTGGTGGAGGATCTCTGCCAGAGGGTGATAATCATCAACAACGGTAAGGTGGTTACCGATGATACGGTAAAGGGCCTGCAGCAACTCTTCAAGGTCAGTTCCTACCGCTTCAGCTTAGAGGATAGCCTCCCTGGGGAAGTCAAGGCTCAAATCGAGAGGGAATTTAGGCTCTCCAAGGTAACAGAGGATGGAGCCAACGCCCAGATTGATGTTGAGCTCAGCTCAGCGGAGAGGTTCTATGATCTGGTGGATATCCTCAAACGGTGTGGTTGTGCAATCGATTCCATAGATCATAAGGAACCAGACTTCGAGGAGATATTCCTGAAGATAGTCAAGGGGGAAGATGAAAAAGTTAACCCTCTTTAGAACGATGTTTGTGCGGGAGTGGATAGGATTGAAGAGGTATCCCTTTAACCTCCTCTCCGGCCTAATCGCCCTCTATCTCATCTTCCTGGTTGTCTTCGTTGGCTATAAGGCCCTGGGGGCTGGAAGCCCCCAATTTGGGGATAACTTAGATGGGATAGTGGTGGGGTTTATGATGTGGACCTTCGCCATCGCGGCCTACTCCACCCTCTCCTGGGAACTGATGAATGAGGCCAGGATGGGGACATTGGAACAGCTCTATATGACCCCTCTTGGGTTTGACTGGGTATGCATATTTAGGGTGATCTCCTCATTTTTTCTAAACCTCCTCTTTGTCCTTCCCATTCTGGCCCTGATGATGGTCACCACGGGGAGGTATCTCCACCTCGACATTCTGAGCATTGCCCCCCTTCTCATTCTCTCCTTAGCTGGTGTCTACGGGATTGGGTTCGTAATGGGAGGACTGGCCCTGGTTTTCAAGCAAGTTCAGGCCTTTTTTCAGATCATTCAGTTTGTCTTTATAGGGCTCATTGCCGTTCCTATCTCCAGGCTGCCCTTGCTTAAGGCCCTTCCCTTGGCCTTAGGGAGCAATCTGATTGGAGAAGTAATGGTAGACAAGAGATCAATTCTTTTGCTTCCTCCTGGGGACCTCCTTATCCTGCTGATTAACTCCGCATTTTATTTCCTGGTCGGTTTTTGGGCCTTTAAACTGTTTTTGGGGATAGCCAGGAAGAAGGGGCTTCTGGGCCATTATTAGAGAGGAGAGTAATAATTAACGGGGATCAGGTGACAGCGAACAGGTATAGGGGGTAGGAGTCAGAATTAAGGATTAAGAATTCAGGATTCAGATGAAACGGCGGGGATTGGGCAAAATATGTGGGAGGCATCTCCCCTGGGCGGAGCCTC